>JBCBTL010000048.1:0-9869 GCA_039818705.1 Cyanobacteria bacterium J06639_1 | reverse complement strand
CGGGCCACTTTTCACCCCCACCTGACCCAAGGGCAAGTTATTCCAGAGGTGCAGCCCGACGATCGCGTCTACGTCGGGATTTTGCAGGGCCCCCTCCGCAATCATGGGTTTTGCACCGCCGGGACGCTCTTCAGCAGGCTGGAAGATGATTTTGACGGTGCCTTTGAGGCGATCGCGGTTTTCCTGTAAAAGTTTTGCCGTGCCGAGGGCGATCGCTGTGTGCCCGTCGTGACCGCAAGCGTGCATTAGACAGTCACGCCGCGATCGGTATTCGACCTCGTTATCTTCTTGAATGGGCAAGGCATCCATGTCCGCCCGAATCGCGAGGGTGCGTCCGGGTAGGGAGCCTGGAATCGTCGCTACGATGCCCGTGTGGGCAACTTCGGCCCGATAGTCAATGCCCCACTCGTCCAAATGTTTGGCCACGAGTTGGGCGGTTTCGCGCTCCTGAAAGCCAAGCTCGGGATACTGATGAATTTGTCGCCGCCACTCAACGAGGTGGGATTGGAGAGTGCGAACGCGATCGCGCAGGTTGGGGTTACCCGCTGCACCCGCGAACTCAGTGGAATCGGTGCCTTCGCGCAGGGGAGTAGCAACCATAAAGATCTCAAACTCGCGATTTGCCTTCACACGTTAGCCCGACTTCTTGCAGACGGACTAGACGCTTTGCAGGTCGTCGTCGGGGCTTTCGCCACGATAGAGCGCGTCCAAGCGAGTGCGAACGGAGTCGATATCGTCCGTGCGCAACACCCATAGCGGCTCGTCTGTCAAATTGCCATCTTCATCCAACAGCTCGGGATGAATGTTTTGCGGCTTGCGCCGCTGGGGCGGACTGGCTTGCGAACGGCTCAGGGTCAAGAGATTGCCGATCATGAAGCGAGCGGTCAGAAAACTGACGATCGCAAAAGCCACCAAAAATAGGAGCTGAAGCATCATTGCGTATCGGGATCTAACGACGGGGAATCGGGCGGGGAAAAATCTGCGTCGGGGTGGAGCTGGCGATAGCGGTAGCCGACTTCGGCACAGCGCATCAGCAGTCGATGCCACTTCGCCACGAGCTTCGGGTCAACTCCTACCTTATTATCCGACAAACTATAAAGGAGTTCTGCTGATTGTAGCTCCGAGCGCGCTTGCCTGACCTGCTCTAAAAGCATGACGCGATCGCTGGAGTCGATGAAATCGAGGTCGTTGCGTTCGAGCAGCTTCACCGAGCGAGCAAACCAGTATTTGAAATCATCCAGCAGCGGCCCGAGGATTTCTTTAAGCAAGTCGCCAGCATCCGCATCGGGTACGGCCATGAACTTGTCCTCGCAGTAAGTGGGGGCTTGAGGCGCTGCGATCATTGGGTAGTTTCAACTGAACCCGCCGAGAGCCTCAGATTGCGATCGCGTCAGAGCGAATAGTCGTCTAATCAGTCATCTAGCGAAATGCCAACGGATTCAGAAGCAGTCTCGGGGGGAAAGGTACGCTCGAATTCGTCGAGCAGGTCGTCAATTTCTTCGAGCGCCTGGTTCACGTCCACGCGCAACGTGCCCAAGTTCGGGCGATCGAGCAGCTTTGCCACGGCTGGACGGCGCATTCGAATCTGAGCGACACGCTCCTTTAATAGTTGGATCTCTACACTCATGCCCGTCCTCCAATTGCCTCTAGCTGTTTTAGTTTACCAAAGTTAACAAAAACGCGATCGCGTCTCAGGTTGCATTGTGGCATTTCGTTCAGTCCGGATCTAAGGCGTGCATGGCTCGCACCAAGACTGAATTTGAGAATAACCAGCCTTCCGGCGGTAGCAAGCGCAGGCGATCGCCTGTCCAACTGACCCAGCCTCGTTCGGCATGAGGGGCTAAGGCGTTCAAAACCGTTTGCAGGCGATCGCCTCCGTAATTTGCTTCGAGATGAGATAAAGCAATCCCCTCTCGCAAGCGCAATCCGACCATCAGCTCGTCCATCATTTGTTCGGAGGGCGATCGGGTTTCCGGTTCGGGGATGTGCCCGCAATCGACTAGCTGAAAATACTCATTTAACGTGCGTGGATGTAGGTATCGTCGTCTGGCAATGTAGCCCGCCGCCCCCATGCCCAACCCGAAGTAGCTCTGATTTTCCCAATAAACGCGGTTGTGGCGGCACTGATGGCCTGGACGGGCAAAGTTGGAAATTTCGTAATGCTCGTAGCCTGCAGCGGTGAGTTGGGCGATCGCTTCCAAATACATCTGCACCGTAGCCTCGTCGGTGGGCAGCGGCGTATCTCCCGGCTGGTAAAGCCTGCCGAAGCGGGTTTCTGACTCGATCGTGAGGTCGTAGGTGGAGATGTGAGCGGGATGGAGAGCGATGACCTCGCGCAACGATGTTTGCCATTGCTCCCGCGTTTGATGGGGCAACCCGAAGATTAAATCGAGATTGAAGTCGTCGAACCCTGCCGCGCGCACATCTTCGACGGCTCGATAAACCTCCTCAACGCCGTGCAGCCGTCCGCACGCCTCTAGGAGTTCTGCTTGAAACGCCTGCACGCCCAGGCTGACGCGGTTTACGCCACTATCTCGGTAGGCAGCCAGTTTGGCGCGATCGACTGTGCCCGGATTGGCTTCGAGGGAGAATTCCAGATCCTCGGAGAACGAGAACCGCGATCGCAATGCGGTGGTGATGCGATCGAGCTGGTCGGGATGCAGCAGAGATGGCGTGCCTCCACCGAAGAAAAGAGTTTTCAGGGGCACAGCGCTGACGGGAAGCTGCTCGATTTGCAGGCAGAGCTTCTGGACGTAAGTGTCGATCAGGTCAGCCGTACCTAAGCCTGTGGCGAAATCGCAGTAGTGGCAGCGCCGCCGACAGAACGGTACGTGAACGTAACAAGCCTGTGGGGTATCGGCATCCAGGAGTACCGACCAAGGGCTTCTTGTAGGAAGAGGTGAAATCGTTCGCGTCATCGCCTTAAAAAAGCCTGTAGGAACCGCGCAGCCGGGGGGAAAGGGCAGGGCTACAATGCAACTGTTATCGACCGAGCGGACCCAGTCAGTCTGCTAGGGAGTTGCACATACGCCGAGGCCATCCAGCGATGCTCGATCTGTTACTGATTTCAATTTTCATCCTAGCAGGGGCGGGAGTTGGCTTTTACGGGTTAGATTTTCTGCCCGCAGAGGCTTTACGCGGCGCAAATGTTGAGGGCGCGCGCTTCGTGACGGGTGGCTTCGGGCTGCTGGTGGGGGCGGCAGTCGGCGCGCTGGTGCGCTGGTCGTATCGCCGCTTCGAGCGCAACGTGCGATCGCTTCCTCCCGACGCCCTGGTTGCTCGCGCCGCAGGATTGGTGGTCGGCTTGCTACTGGCGAACTTGGCAATGGGGCCGGTTTACTTGCTGCCGCTGCCCAAAGAACTCAACTTCATTGAGCCACTGGTCTCAGTATTTTTCAGCCTGTCGTTTGCCTATTTGGGCGTGACGCTAGGCGACAGTCAGGGGCGATCGCTCTTGCGCCTGTTCAACCCCAATTTGGCCATTCAGGCCGAGCTGATGGCGGAGGGGACGGTGCAGCCCGCTCAGGCCAAAGTGTTGGATACCAGCAGCATCATCGACGGACGCATCGGTCAGCTCATCGATACGGGCTTTTTGGAAGGAACCCTGGTGGTGCCTCGGTTCGTACTGCACGAGTTGCAGGCGATCGCCGATCGCCCCGAGTCGCACAAGCGCGATCGGGGACGGCGCGGTTTGGATTTCTTGCAGCAGCTTCTCGATCGCTATCCCGAGCGCCTCGTCATTCACGAAGCCGACTTCCCCGAAATACCCGAAGTGGACGGCAAGCTCGTCCAGCTCACGCAAAATATGGGTGGCGCGCTGGTGACGACAGACTTCAATCTCAATAAAGTGGCGACGCTGCAAAGCATCCGAGTGTTGAACGTGAACGAAGTTGCGGAAGCGCTCCGACCGGCTTTCGTTCCTGGCGATACCCTCTCGCTCAAGCTCGTCAAAGCCGGCAAAGAAGCCGGACAAGGCGTGGGGTATTTGGATGATGGCACGATGGTCGTGGTGGAAGATGGCCAGCCACAAGTCGGCAAAAAAGTAGCTGCAATGGTAACGAGTTCGTTGCAAACCCCCGCCGGACGCATGATTTTTGCCCGTTTGGATAAACCCGTTCCTGTGAAGGTTTAGCGTGCTGAACGCGGATTGGGGCAATCTGGATGCTCTGGCTGTCTGATATTCGATCTCTGAAAAGGCAGAAAATCCGATCGGATCTCGCGAGCGTCGATCGCACGTTGGACAGCTATGCTACTCGACGATTGTGGTGAATTAACTTCATGCTCGATATCGTCCGCCAGCTCGCGACCGAACTCGATCTTCCCGTCGATCGCTTTCGGAGCGCCCTGGATTTGTTTGCCGAAGGCGCGACTCAAGATCTCAATCTCTCTGTTGAGGCGATCGCGAGTCAACCCGAATTGGCGAGCCGACGCTGCGCGATATTGTGCAGGAATTAGCTAAGCCAGGCCGCGATCCGCGCGCGCAGTTTGCGCATGCCTCTTTCAAAGACGGCATCGATCCGTTAGTAGACTTGAGCGTTGGGATGCAGCTCGAAGGAGTCGTGACCAACGTGGCTAATTTCGGTGCATTTGTGGACGTAGGTGTGCATCAGGACGGACTCGTTCCTATCTCGTAGATGGCCGATCGCTTCGTGCGCGACCCGAAAGCGATTGTCAAAGTGGGTCAGGTAGTCAGCGTCCGGGTCTTAGAGGTAGACACCAAGCTCCAGCGCATTAGTTTATCGATGCGATCGCCGCAATAGAAATCACGTCCCTTGGCGATCTCGCCAGAGTTCGAGCACGTCTGCGAGCACGCCCGAGAAGAACGAAAGATATCACGCGATCTGCCCGTCAAATGCAATCCAACTGGACAGGAACCGGTAGGCTGGATGCGAGATATGTCGATCGCCCCTCATGTCACGTCTAGTTCCCACGCTGTCTGTTGTTATTCCGCTCTACAACGAAGAGCCCAATATTGACATGTTGTTCGAGCGGTTGGAAACCGTTTGCGATCGCCTCGGCCTGCCCTACGAGCTGATTTGCGTAGACGATGGTAGCAAAGATGGTACGCTAGCCAAGCTCGCGCAGCACCATCAGCGCAACGCGGCCATCAAGGCGATCGGTCTATCTCGGAATTTCGGGAAAGAAGTGGCTCTGACCGCCGGATTAGACCACGCTCGTGGCCAAGCTGTCGTCCCGATCGATGCCGACTTGCAGGATCCCCCCGAGCTAATTGCTGACTTGTTAGCGCAATGGAAAGAGGGATTCGAGATTGTCTATGCCGTAAGGCGATCGCGTCAGGGAGAATCGTGGCTGAAGAAGTTCACGGCGGGAGGGTTCTACCGCACGATCGACTGGCTCAGTCCGATCCCCATTCCGGCGGATACAGGAGATTTTCGCTTGCTCGATCGGCGTGCAGTGGACGCACTCAAGCAGCTCCCAGAGCGTACTCGCTTCATGAAAGGCCTTTTTGCCTGGGTGGGCTTTCGCCAATGCGCCGTCTATTACGATCGCGCCGAACGCTACCGCGGAACGACGAAATGGAACTACTGGAAACTCTGGAATTTCGCCGTTGACGGTATCACCTCATTCAGCCAGACGCCACTCAAAGTTTGGAGCTATGTCGGACTCGGTTTTTCTGCCCTTGCCTTTTTATACGGCTCCTTCCTCGTGCTGCGAACGCTATTTTTCGGCACGGATGTTCCAGGATATGCCTCTCTTATGGTCGCTGTGTTGTTCTTGGGGGGAATCCAGCTGATCGGACTGGGCATCATCGGCGAGTATTTGGGTCGCGTTTACGAAGAGGTCAAGGGCAGACCCTTGTACTTAGTAAGCAGTCGCCACGGTATTTCGGCTCCTGTACCGCTGTTGAAGAGGGAGCACCCGTGAAACTCTCGAACAAGCAACTCGCTAGCGCGATCGCCCTAGTGTGTCTCGTCAGCACGATCGCCGTAGCTTACGCACTGGGCGGCCTCGACCCCGACTTCCTGCGCGATCGCGTGCGACAGGCTGGCATCTGGGCTCCGGTCATTTACATCCTTGTCTACGCGGTGGCGACACTGCTCATTTTGCCTTCGACCGCTCTCAACCTCGCAGGTGGAGCTTTATTTGGTCCTTGGTGGGGAACGCTGTGGACGAGCGGGGCTGCAATCTTGGCGGCAGCGATCGCGTTCGGAATCGCCAGAACGATCGGGCGCGAAGCCATATCCCGACGGCTGGCCGGTCGCTGGCAGGCACTCGACGCTGAAATTGCGGGTGGCGGCACGTTTTATATGTTTGCCATCCGCCTGATGCCCGTCATTCCCTATGGCTTGGTGAACTTTGCGGCAGGATTGACCGCGATTTCCTGGCGCTCTTACGCCGTGGGAACCTGCTTGGGCACGGTTCCCGGCATCTTACCCTTCGTCTTTTTGGGCAGTACGGGTTTGCAAGCCATGCAAACCGGCGAGCTGCTACCGGTGTTGGGGGCGATCGCCGCGATCGGTGTTTTAGTGCTGGGCGCAACCGTTTACCGCCGTCGCCGTCGCCCCATCTGCGTTCCCTCGTCGCCGTCACATCACGACCCAAACCTCTAGTTCGCCCAACTCTGCCCCCATGATGAAATTGCACAGGTGATGGAACGATCGTGCTGCTAAGTTTGGGTTTTCTCGCTCTTGCCATCGTCTTGGGATGGGTATTTCTGCGACTCACGCAGGCTCCCATGACGTTTGAGGCTCAAGTGCTGTGGAGCGTTCCACTGGGTACGGCACTGCTGACGCTGTGGATATTTTCGTGGGCAGCAGCAGTACGGGTGCAAGATTGGGCGGTATTGGGCGGGTCGCTCAGTGCAGCAGCCGGAGTTTTATACTTTTTTGGCGCTGCCGAACGACGCCAAGCGATCGCGGTGGATTGGCGACACCTACGAAAGCGATGGACGTGGCGGGACAGCTTGGCTTGGGCGATCGTGGGGCTGCCTTGGTTGGCATACACCGCACTAGTCGTGCCGCGCCTGCTATTTTTTGAAGATGGCAATCTCATTGCTGGGTGGACGAACGTGTGGGCGGACTGGGCAGTTCACCTGCGCGTTAGTACCTTCTTCAGCAGTCAAGCAAACTTATCTTTAGAACATCCGCTGTTTGCGGGGACATTGTTTCGTTACCCCTACATATCGGGCTATCTTTCCGCAACACTGCAGCGATTGGGGGCGAGCATCCCCGCCTCGCTTACATGGCCGACATTCGTACTGTTCGGGACGCTTCCTCTTCAGCTTTACTGCTTCGGCTCTAGGGTGTCGCGCAGTCGATTTGCTGGCGTGCTTTTTGCCTATTTCATCTTGTTTGCGGGAGGCTTAGGCGTAGTTGATTTAATCTCCGATCTGAGTCAACAAGACTTTTTTTGGACTGCCAGTCCCTACAGCCCTCAGCTCTACACAGATGTCCGCAACGCTCAGAATGGCCACGACAACACCAGCATTTGGTTCATGAATTTCATCATTAGTGAGTGGTTTCCTCAGCGTGCTTTTTTAGCGGGATTTCCGATCGCGCTTTACATCCTATTGTCGTTTCATCAAAGCCTCGCAGCCCTTACCCAACAAGCCGAGCGCGACCATTCCACCGATCGACCCACTGGCGGATGGGTCCAGACACTACGCTACCGAGCCGCCTTGCAAATAGAAGAAGACATTCGTCACTTTCCCCTGCAATCGCTCGCCATTGCGGGCATCATCTTTGGCTTCTTGCCCCTAATTCACACCCATTCCTACGTTGCGCTGGGAATCATCACTGCTGTGATGGGTGCTTGGTATTTGGTAGCTCGTAGCATCAAGAGCGATCGCGAGAGCGGGATGTTACGAGTGGGACGCTTCAGCCTGCATCCCAAATGGTATCGATACGTTTTCGACCTGGCGGCATTTTTCCTCCCCGCTGTCGGCATCGGATTTTCAGTATTGTTCGTACTGCTCCTCGAGCCCGACAAGGGCTCGTCCTTTCACCTCATCAGGGGATGGGTTCCCCAGCCCGACCGTGATGTTAATCTCGCGATGTTTTGGCTGCGTAACGCTGGCATGACTGGCGTGTTGGGCTTACTGGGGGGTTGGCTTTTACCCAAATCATTGCGATCGCTACTGCTGGGAGCAGGGTTTCTGTTTGCCATCTGCAACATCATCAGCTTTCAAGCGTGGACGTGGGACAACCTCAAATTGCTGACTTACTGGTACGTTCTCTGGTCGTTAGCCGCTGCAATCTGCGTTACCCAAATACCCAGACGTTTGTGGCTTTTACAGGCGATCGCCATCGTTCTTGCTTGCGCAGCCGGAGCTGCTGACGTGGGTAGCCTCGCCCTAACGAGCCAGAAAGGTCTGCAGCTTGCCAGCAAAACTGAAGTCGAGTTCGCTCATCAAGTCCGACAACACACCACCGCATCAGATCTGATCCTCAACGGCCCCAGTCACAATCACCCTATTTCCGTCCTCTCTGGTCGTCGCATGGTGATAGGTTACACCGGCTGGCTTTGGAGTTACGGCATCGACTTCGGACAGAGAGAAACAGACACGGCAAAAATGTACGCAGGAACGACAGAAGGCTTCAACCTTCTCAAGCAGTATCGCGTCACTCACGTTGTCGTCAGCCCCGACGAGTTACGTCGATACGAAATTGATGAGGCGCAATGGGATCGATCGTTCCCAACGATAGTTCGCGAAGGAAAATACAGCCTCATCCAGATCGAGCCGGCACCCACGTAGCCAAAGCTATCCTTTCAGAAAGAAACCCTTTCAAATGAACTAGGCGAAAAAGATCTCATACGAACGAAGCGATCGCAGGAAATTCCAGAATAGCCACAACCCGAACGCACCCGATAGCGCGTGCAGCAAGCCATCTTTACTCAATTGTTGAGCGGCTGTGAAGCAATCTGAGTGTTCTGCTAGGCCAGTCAAGTGCGATCGCGATGAGAAAGAAGAGAGCAACAACACTAATTCCAGCTCCAATCCACTCCGACTGCGTGCCGACGTACCGAACTCTAACCCAGTATTGCCCTTCGGGAACTTGAATTTGCAAGCGACCATCCTGGGGCAAGTACATCAACTCTTGAGAACGTAGCTCGCGCAAACTAGAGCCTAGCTTTACTCTCCACCCGTGCCATGCAAACATTCGCAAAGTGAGGAGAGCTTCCGCCGGACTACTCACGTAAAACTGACGGAACCCGTAGCGCCACTTCACGTCAGATATTTCAACTCCTTCCAAGTCAGATTCCACCAGTTCATATGAACGATCTCTAGGAAATTGAGGAAGCCGAACCCATTTTGGCAGATATTCAGATACATCTTCCAGAACGAGCATTCCTTTCCCATCCTTCCAAAGTCCGTAGTTGTTCCCAGAAGGTGTAAATCTTGCCAGCGGATACGAAATGTCTTCAGCAGGAAAATCAGGTTTGCGAACGAAAGCTGTTTCAATTTGCTTAATATACGAGGGGTCAAATATGTGCCCAACAACTCGGTCAAACTGGGTCTAAAGGCCATCGTCGCCCTTACCTCTGATGCTGACACCTTTGATGGTATTGCCACCTTTGAAATTGTCTTTGGCGGTGGCATGTCACTCCAACAGATCATGTTTTACGGAAAGGCTGAGATCGTCAGTCCCAAGATTAGTGCTATTACGGCAAAGTTTTCCAAAAACATTGCAGACCGTCTCAATAAGCTTCCTCTCACCAAAGGACAAGTAGACGCACAGGATAGCCAAGCCACCAACAATCCACAAAACTCTATTCTGGCCTCCCTTTTCCTATCCATGAATTTTGAAGACGGCTTTGAGCTACAAGGCACCTTCCGTTGCAAACTCATGGCAGCCCAAGGGGTCATCACTGGTGAGGGTTCCATCGATTTACTCCTCTCCCAGCCC
>JBCBTL010000047.1:0-9908 GCA_039818705.1 Cyanobacteria bacterium J06639_1 | reverse complement strand
GGAAAAAGTAGGGGGTTTTTCAACAGGTATTTATACTCTGTGGAAAAGTGCCGATCTTTTCCACAGGTTTTCCACAGGCCGCGATCGCGGGGATCGCCCACGAGGAAATCGATCCCGCGATCTTTCCACAGTTTCCACAGCCCCTACTACTACTATTAGATTTAAATTTAAAAAAGCAGGAAGAGAGATCCTATAGAGCGAGGTGGAAAAAAGTTTTTGAGAGTGAGGCTGGCTTGGCGACAGGAGGACTGGGTGTACGATGTCGATGGCTGGATGCGAGAGAGCTTGAGTTCCCCACTGCTCCCCATCCCCAAAAAATTCACAGCCCTGAAATTTCACAACCCTTGAAATTCCACAGCCGCCGTTTTTGCCCTGCCGAGTCGCGATGAAACTGGTTTGTTCGCAATCCGATTTGAGCCAAACCCTCGCCGCCGTGAGCCGTGCGGTGGCCTCGCGACCGACCCACCCGATTTTGGCAAACGTACTCCTAGAGGCCGATCCAGCCGATAACACCCTCTCGATCACGGCGTTCGACCTGAATTTGGGCATTCGCAGCACGTGCGACGTGCAGGTCGAGGAAGGAGGCCGAACTACCCTCCCCGCAAGGCTTTTGAACGATATTGTCTCTCGTTTACCCAATGCGGAGCTGACTTTCGAGCAGGACGACCCCGAACAGCCCGCCACCCTCTCGTGTTTGGCGGGAACCTTCCAGATTCGCGGCACGAGTGCGGATGATTTTCCGGCGCTGCCCGAGGTTGAGGGGGAGGTGGTGGAGCTGCCTGTAGAAGGCTTGTTGCAAGGCATTGGAGCGACGCTGTTTGCGGCCTCATCGGACGAGACGAAGCAGGTTTTGACTGGCGTACACGTGAAGGCGATCGCCACCGGGCTTGAATTTGCTGCCACGGACGGTCACCGCCTCGCCACAGTTTTGGTCGAGGACGAAGCCGAGGATGGCGCGACGACAGGAGATGCCGAACTGGAATTCACGATGCCAGCGCGGGCGCTGCGAGAAGTGGAGCGGGTGTTGTCGAACCGGGCGGATACGACGCTAAAGCTTCAGTTCGATCGCGCTCAGGTGGTGGCGGAGCTGCCGCAGTGTACGATTTCGAGTCGCTTACTGGACGGACAGTATCCCAACTA
This sequence comes from Cyanobacteria bacterium J06639_1, assembly GCA_039818705.1. GTDB lineage: Bacteria > Cyanobacteriota > Cyanobacteriia > Thermostichales > PCC-7336 > JBCBTL01. The sequence goes on along the minus strand of JBCBTL010000047.1, from coordinate 8,768 downwards.
TCGCCAGCTCATGCCGACGCAGTTCGAGCGGGTCGTGACGGTGGAGCGTAAGGCGCTAACGGCGGCGCTGGAGCGGGCGGCGGTGTTTGCCGAGCAGAAAAACAACATTCTCAAGTTTTCTCTATCGACCGATGCGCAAACGCTCTCGATTTCAGCGGAGGCTCCCGACGTGGGAGGGGGAAACGAAGCGCTGCCGATTCAGTATTCGGGTGAGGATTTAGAGATTGCGTTTAACGTTAAGTATTTGCTCGATGCATTAAAAGTGATTGACGCGGCGGACGTGCGGCTGTCGCTGAACGGTCAGACGCAACCGGCTGTGTTGGAGCCACTGAGTGACATTCCGCTGCGGTATTTGATCATGCCCGTGCAGTTGCGCTCGGCCTAGAAAGTTAACGAATGGCGATCGCCCGTATCCTGCGTACTTGGTTTGCATGCGAGCATTGATGACAATCGAGGCTCAGTCGTCGAGTTTGAGGGAGCGATGGCGCATGGATGTCAGGTTGGTCAAAGCAGCACGCTACGTCTACGATGCCCATTGCCTCCAGCGTCCCGATTTAGCCGAGTTTTTGCCCGAAGGGGTAGTCATCAATCACGCAACGCTGCGCGGAGACGTGCTTTACAACAGCCAACCCGCCTTGCTGCCGGATGAAAGCTTCATCGCGATCGAGGATTTGGAAAGCGTCGCTATTCCCGAGCTTTCGCTATGGCCTTAGCTTAAGTTCCCAACTTGGGAAACTCGCGACAACTGAAAACGGCATCGCGTCTAGTCGTGCGTACAGTGGGAATGCTAAAGATCGTGCGCGCTGATAAGGGACGGGAAGGATGTTGAGGGCGATCGAACTCGTGGCGATGTGGTTGCCAGTCTTGGTGTTCGGGGCATCGGTGGGCAGTTTTTTGAACGTGGTCGTGTATCGCTTGCCGAACGGGTTGTCGCTGGTGAAGCCCGGTTCTCACTGTCCGAAATGCAAAACGCCGCTGGGAGCCAGAGATAACGTGCCCGTGCTGGGATGGCTGTGGCTGCGGGGGCGCTGTCGGCACTGCGGCGTTTCGATTCCGATTCGCTACCCGGCAGTTGAGGCGCTGACGATGGGACTGTACGCCCTTTGCTTTGCCGTGTTCGGATTTTCAGGAACGGCGGTGTTAGCGGCGATTTTGGTGAGTTGGCTCGTACCGCTGGCACTGATCGATTTGGATACGTTTTTGCTGCCGGAAGCCCTAACGCGATCGGCGTTGGTGCTGGGATTGCTGTCGCGCGTAGCCGTGCCGATGCTGGCGGGGATTTGGGATGCGAAGGCGATCGCCGCTTCGGTCATCTTCGGGGTGACGGGGGCGGTGGTCGGCATTTTGACGCTGGAGGCGATCGGTTGGATCGGTCGGTTGGCGTTTGGCAAAGAAGTGATGGGGCTGGGCGACGGGAAATTAGTGGCGGCGATCGGGATGTGGCTGGGTTGGCAGCAAGCGCTTTTGACCCTGTTCGTCGGGTGTATTTTGGGAGTTTTTGGCAGCGCGATCGGGATGAGTTTGCAAAAAGCGTCGTTCGGCAAGCCGATTCCCTTCGGGCCGTATTTGGTGGTGGGCGGACTTGTGGCGCTGTTTTCGGGGTCGCAGTTAATTGATGCGTATCTGTCGCTGACGGGGCTGAACTCGCTTAATAGTTTGTAATCTTTTAAGACTTGTAGCCATAATAGAGATACTTACCTACCGCGAGTCGTTATGGCTACTGCGCAAAAGTCGGAGTCGCCAGAAGCTATTTTGCTCGTAGACGGCTACAACGCGATCGCCGCGTGGCCGAGTCTGCAAAAGCTGTTTCGCGGTTCGACTTTAGATCTAGCCCGATACAAGCTGGTCGAGAAATTAGCCAGCTACGTCGCGTTTCGCAATTACGAAGCGACGGTCGTTTTCGACGCTCACGCTCAGCCCGCCCCGGCGGTGAAAGAGACTTCCCCCAGCGGCATCGACATTTACTACACGGCATTTGGCGAAACGGCAGACACGGCGATCGAGCGGCGCTGCGCTCAGTTGCGGTGGGAGATGTGTCGAGTGCGCGTCGCCACCTCCGATCGCGCGATTCAACTGGTGGTGGGCGGTTACGACGCTGAATGGCTGTCGGTGCAGAATTTGCAAGACGAAGTTAAGCACGCTGCGAAGCAACTGAAACAGGCGATGAAGCAGCGGCGAACGAAACCCAAGCGCGGGATCGACGGGTTTCTAGATGCGAGGACGCGCGATCGCCTGATGCAGTGGCGTTTGAACGGTTCGGATATCGGTTAGGAAATGGCTTGAGAACTCGCGAAGCAGCGGTGATAATCGCAACTGTAGGCGGGTGGGGCGAGTTATGACGGATTTGAAAGCCTTGATTCGGAGCGTGCCCGATTTTCCCAAGCCGGGTATCGTCTTTCGCGACATCACGACGCTTTTATGCGACCCGCAGGGACTTCAGGCCGTCGTTCATCAATTTCGCGACGCATTTGCCGAGCAAGGGATTGACTACGTGGTGGGAACCGAATCGCGTGGATTTATTTTCGGCAGTCCGCTGGCCTACTGTCTGGGAGCCGGATTCGTACCCGTGCGCAAGCCGGGAAAGCTCCCCGCCGCGACGTATCAGGCGGAATACGAGTTGGAATACGGGAGCGATCGCCTAGAAATTCATCAGGATGCCTTCGTCAAGGGCAACCGAGTCGCGATCGTGGATGACTTAATTGCGACGGGCGGAACGGCAGCAGCCACAGCCGAGCTAGTCGAGCAAGCGGGCGCGACGGTGTGCGGATTTGGTTTTCTGATCGAACTGACATTTTTAGAAGGTCGCAAGGTCTTGCCCGAGGACATTCCGGTTCACAGCCTGATTGCTTACGACACCGAATGAGCGGATGAAGCCAGTAGAGCGTCCGTCCACTGTTTGAAATATTGGTGCATCACGTCGAGGGAATAAAACTGCTCGGCGCGATCGCGGCAGTCTCGTCGATGGAGGCGATCGCTTTTCGCCACTGCGTCCGCCAAAGCACCCACGTCATCCGCTGGAACCACCCAGCCCGACACGCCCGATTCGACAATTTCCGCTGGGCCGCCGCGATCGTAGGTGACCACGGGAACGCCACACGCTAGCGCCTCCACTGCCACCATGCCGAACGCCTCGATCCATTTTTGGGTCATGATTAACGCTCGCGATCGCCCCAACACTTGCTGAAGCTCGGCGGTCGGCAGAAAGCCGCGATAGTCCAATTGAGCTTGAGGGAACCGCGATCGCACCTCATCCAAATAGTCAGAATCCTGCATTTTGCCCAGAATTGTGATGGGCGCTTGCAGCTTTTCGGAAAGTGCCGCGCAGTCTTCCAGTCCTTTTTCGGGGGCGATGCGGCCTATCCAGCAGAGCGATTCGCTGGCTTGGGGGACGAAATCGTACTGAGTGAGGTCGATGCCGCAGGGCAGGATGAAGAGTGGCGATTCAGGCAAGTCGGGGAACGTGGCGGCTTGAGCGCGGGAGTGAACGGCAATCGCCCCCGGATGCGTTTGGCGAAGCCGCGTAATTTGCGCGTCGATGCCGTCGTTTAGCGACCCCATGCTGATGATGTGGGCGACGGGGGTATCGAAAAATGGCGTGAGGTAGAGGGGGAGCCAGTCGTAAGCCCAATTCACCACTAGATCGAACTGGGGGGCGAGCTGGCGAGCGGCATCCCAGAGGTTGGCGAGCGTGGAGGGTAGGGGGAATTGGACGGGCGATCGCCTCCCGGATGCTTGGGCGAAGTCGGGGGGCAAACCGGACACGGTCGTGACGGGGATCTTCCCAGTTTGGGAATGTTCGGGGGCGAGGATGCGAACTTCATCGCCGCGATCGACGAGCTGACGAGCTAAGTTCAGGAGATTGAGTTCGACGCCGCCGCCAACCCCGGAACCGAGCGCGCCGACGGGGGTGGAGACGAACAGATAGCGAGTGGAGGACATAGGCGATCGCTCTCACTGTGACGAACGTGAGCGAAACCGAACCGTAACGATACACTGGAATCTGATGCCGAAAGGGCGCTCCCAGCTCCGGCTCGGTGCTGTTTGTCAGGTGATGCTAACATGGCCGACCCGAAGCAAGACATGTTATTCCCCTCGTATCCCTATCGCGGGGAAGCGCAACCGAAAAACATTGTTTTCAACTCAAATCTACAGGAGTTCGCGCAGCGCGTTGCGATTATTTGTGCGCTAGAAAGTAACGGCAAAATCGATACGGTTCATGCTTACGAACAAATTAAACAGCTTTGGAAAGAGTTAAAGCGTTCGAAAAAAGCAATTTATGAGGATGAAAATTGGCAAGATGTCCCGACTTTAGATGAAGACCCTGCTTAGCGTTGGCAAGGAGCTATTTGATGACTCGTCAATCGACCCTCACCACCTATCTGATGGGATTAGGAGCGATCGTCAGTGCTTGTCTCTTCTCAAGTGCAGCGATCGCGCAGTCCGAACCGTTCCCCTCTGAAATCCAAATTGACGAACTCACGGTTCTGGAGTCTTGCGCTGCTGGAACGGTCACTTCAGATTTGCCGAATCCATTTATCGATCTATTTCCAACCGATTGGGCTTACGAAGCAGTTTTGACCATGTATTACTGTGGCCCGTATCGCGGGGCAATTCCACCCGAACAGCTTTTAGAATTTCGTGAAGCGCAGCGGTCTTGAGTTCTCACTTCGCTGTCAAAAACTGAATAAGCGATCTCTCTTTATCTTGCTGCGACCGCCTCCATGAGTTTAGTAGTGATATCGAGCCTGAATGAAAATGATGCGATCGCGGTCGAGTTGGTAGATCACGCGATGCTCTTGGGTGATGCGCCTCGACCAAGTGTTAGCGGCTAGATACTTCAGTGGTTCGGGTTTGCCAATGTCTGAAAATGGCTCTCGCATCGTTGCTTCCACTAGCTCCCAAACGCGGTCGGCCACCTTTTTATCGTATCGATACCACCACCCCATATCTTCCCGAAACTGACGGTCAAAGGACGGGACGATCCGAATGGGTTCAGGCTCCAGTGACCGTTCTCGCTTCTTCTTGCCCAAGCTCTCGTTCCACCTCAGACTGAAAATCGCTCGCTGACTCGTAGCTTTCGTATTCTTGGCGCTCTACTCGTTCGAGAGCGTCGAATAAGCGACGTGCATTGGCTGGCGATCGTAAAAGGTGCAGCGTTTCGAGAACAGACATCAGCTCGCTCTCGGGCAATACGGCAACGTTCGGCTGAGAACCCCGACTCACGATCGCGATCGCGTTATTCTCCACTACGCGATCGAGCAAGCCCGCAATATTTGCACTTGCTTCCGCCAAAGTTACCTCAAAGTCAGCCATTCACCTGCCTCCGCAGCTCGTTTCTAACCTAGCAGTTCTACCCGCAGCTCATGTGCAGCACTCGCGAGCGACCGAGAATTTGGAAGGCCATGCTGCTGCGAGCGAAACGCGATCGCTTAAAAACGCTAAGCTGCCCTTGAGATTTTGGAGGCCGAGCGAGTGGACGGTAGCGCGATCGCGATTTTGGCCGTGGGCGGTATCGTCGCGGGGATTTCGGCAGGAGTTTTAGGCATTGGCGGCGGTGTGTTGCTCGTTCCGCTACTGGTGACGGCGGGGGCATCTCCTACCGAAGCGGTGGGGACGAGTACGCTGGCGATCGTGCTGACAGCGACTTCGGGCAGCATTCAGAATTGGCGCGCGGGGAATCTCGACTGGCGCAAAGTTTTGATTTTAGGAATCCCTGCACTAATAACTGCGCAACTCGGGGCGCTGCTGGCTGAAGCCGTGCCGTCTTTTGTGCTGCTGGCGGGATTTGGATGTTTGCTGCTGGTCAATATTGCCCTAATGGGACTGCGGCAGAACTTAGTGAAACTCGACGCGCCGCCCATGCGATCGCCCTCCATCTTCGAAACCCTCACCCCTCGGCTCAGCACCGGAGGCGCGGCGGGGCTTCTGGCCGGACTGTTCGGCGTAGGTGGGGGCGTGATTATGGTTCCGTTGCAAATGCTGTGGCTGCAAGAACCGATCAAACGTGCGATTCAAACGAGCTTAGGAGTCATCGTCCTGACGGCAATTTCAGCTTGTTTAGCCCACGCGCGACAGGATAACGTGCTGTGGATTGCCGGGCTCATCCTCGGCACGGGGGGGTTAGTGGGAGCGCAGTTGGGGGCGAGATTCCTGCCGAAGCTACCGGATGCAAATGTCAAAATCATTTTTCGGACGGTGTTAATCGTGCTGTCGATTTATACGTTTTGGCGGGCGTGGCGAGCGTTTGGCGGATAGCGATCGCCTTCCTCACCGAAAATTCTCGCTCTTTTGATATCTCATGCCCGGAAGCTGCACGACCAGATCGCTCAGCTCCATCATCAGGAGCGCGCTGGAAAGCTGAGCCGCTTCGAGCTGGGTGAGATCGGAAAGGCGATCGAAGGTAACGGGATTGCTGTCTTCGAGCGATTTCCAGATGGCCGCTTGGTCGGCATCTGCGAGTTCGGGCTGAGGTGGCGTTGGGGTTACGTCGAAAAGGGATTGCTGCTGAGGCGATCGCGATGCGCCAATCGCTTCGAGCAGCTCATCGACTCCCAGAATCAGCCCCGCTCCCCTTTGAATCAGCTTCAAACAGCCGCGCGCCTGAGGCGTGTCGATGTTGCCGGGAAGAGCGTAAACGTCGCGGTTGTAGTCGTTGGCGAGATACGCCGTAATCAACGCCCCTGATTTCTCCGGTGCTTCGATCGTCAACGTCGTCCGACACATGCCCGCCACGATGCGGTTGCGGCGAGGAAAGTTCTCGCGGGCGGGAGGCGTACCGGGCAGAAATTCGCTCAAAATCGCTCCCTGAGTTTGAATACGATCGCATAATTCCCGATGCTGGCGAGGATACACGACATCCACGCCCGTCCCCACCACAGCCACCGTCAATCCACCTGCATCCAATGCAGACCGATGAGCGGCTCCATCCACTCCCAGCGCCATCCCCGATACGACGGTTAACCCAGACTCGGCCAAAGCTTTCGCCAGCGATCGCGTCCAGCGGTAGCCGTACTCCGTCGGCGATCGCGTGCCGACAATCGCAATATTCGGAGCCTCCAAATCCACAGGCCGACCCTTGGCATACAGCACCGGCGGCGGATCGGGGATCTCCCACAGCAAAGCTGGATAGTCGGGATCGGCGGGGGTGAACGCGCGAACGTTAGCCGTATCGTCGTTTGCGGATTCTCGATTGGCGATCGCTTCCAGAATGTCATCGGGATCGATTTGGGAGCGTTGAGTGGCGATCGCCTCTGCCACCTTCAACCCGATCCCGTCTACAGTCAATAACGCTTCGCGATCGGCCTGCCACGCTGCGGCCAACGAGCCAAAATGGAGATAAATCTGCTTGAGACGGTGCGCGCCCACCCCTTTGACCCGAGGCCAGGCCAGCCAAAACGGGCGATCGCTAGCACTCGGGCGCGGACTATTCGAGATCGCTGATGGGCTGGAGGCGAGCGGGCGAGCCGCAGAACGGGGAGTGAGAGCCATAATGGGGCGATCCCGAAATTATTGAAATCGATGAAATCCATCCCGGCTTTGCGATCGCTCGGGCTAGCACTTTTAGCATTGAGAACGTGCTTTAGGCAAGAAAACTTAGTGCAGCAAAACCCGCTGTAAAGCTCTGATTTTAAGGATGTTTTTAGCCCTTCGGACTGTAATAAATATACACTCTGCGGGCGCGATCGCGACGATTGACGGATTTGCACCAGTAGTGTTTCATGTAAGGCATCGCTCCGAATCACCACTACCCGTGAGCAGCGCAATGACCCTGACCCAGCTCGAAAGTCCCGCAATGACGCTCCCCACCTTCGCTCCAGTTGTCAAGGGGACGCTGCATCTTTTCATTAATGCTCAACGCAGCTTTTTCACTCCTGCGATCGTGCAAGCTATGCGCAGTGCGGGTCAGGGCAAACCTTCGCTGATCGTGCAGCTTTTGAAAGGCGGAATTAATCAAGGCCCCGATCGCATCGTGCATCTAGGCGATCGCTTGCAGTGGGTGCGCTGCGGTATCGAACGCTGCGTAGATAGTTCCCATTTGGAGCCAGACGAGCGCCTCGCCCTCGATCGCCTATGGGAGTTCACGAAAAGCGCGATCGACAGTGGCGAGTACGGCCTGGTGGTGCTGGACGAGTTGGGTTTAGCCATCAAGTTAGGCTTAATCCCCGAGTCGGAAGCGATCGACCTGCTGGATAATCGTCCCGCGTCGATGGACGTGGTGATGACGGGGCCGGAAATGCCGGAATCGCTGATGGAGCGAGCCGACCAAATCACTCACTTACGCCACAATACTTGGTGAATCTTGAGGCTCTGAGCGTATCCGTTGAAGAGGCTCGGACACCCGCTATGACAGCAACAGCCCTTCAACATGCTCAAAGTCGGTTGAGAGGTAGAGTTCATGCCGTGGGAGATGCGCGGCACCGTATATTTGCATCGGCGTATAGAAGATGTCGTTGCAGAATCATTACAGCAATGCGAGTGACAGCGGGCGAGTTTCATCGCACCTCTAGAAAAGTTGGGTCTTGATTGCTCGGACGTGCGCTTTGCTCGTCGAATTCACTGATTTTTCAGAGTGGATCGTGCTATCTTCAACAGCGATACGCTAGTGAGGTTCGCGTTTATGAAAATTGCTTTAATCGTTGTCTGGTTCGGCCAATGGCCGATCTGGTTTCCTGCATTCTTGAGATCGTGCGAGCTCAATCCGAGTGTTGACTGGCTGATCTTTACCGATTGTCCGAAACCTGAAGAGTTTCTGGCCACCAATGTTCGAT
>JBCBTL010000046.1:0-9914 GCA_039818705.1 Cyanobacteria bacterium J06639_1 | reverse complement strand
TCGCCACTCGTGCGAATCAGCAAATCGGGATCGCTAATGTCATGCGTGTAAAGGTGTTGCTCGAACAGCGCTTCAGATATGTCAGCAGGTGCGATCTCGCCAGCCTCAACCTGCTCGGCGAGTTTGCGACAGGCGTGCAGAATTTCTTGACGACCGCCGTAGTTCGTCGCCACAGTAAACTGAACGGCCTGATTGCCCGACGTGGCATCCATTGCCGCCGAAATCTCGTTTTGCAAAGAGTCGGGTAATTTCTCCAAATCACCCACGAAGCGAATGCGCACCCCTTCCCGTTGCATTTCAGCCAACTCCGCCCGCAGCACCCGCTCGAAAAGCACCATCAAAAAGTCCACTTCTTCCAACGGGCGACCCCAGTTTTCCGTCGAGAACGCATACGTAGTTAACGCCGGAATCCCCCAATCTTTGCAGCAGCGCAGCAAATCCTTAAGCGTGTCCACCCCTTGCCGGTGACCGAGAAAGCGGGGCAAACTGCGCTTATGTGCCCAGCGACCGTTCCCGTCCATAATCACCGCCACGTGCTGCGGCAAAAGCTGCGGGTCGAGGTCGGTAGGGAGCGTAACTAGGGTGGTAGGGAGAGAAGCAGTCATTCTTTCGACAGCGCGTTCCGCAAAACCGAGAGTAAGCGACCCGGAGGGCCATCCGGCAGCCGACGACTGACCCACTGCAACCACGGCGCGCTGCCGTTGGCCGGATCGAGCTGGGGTCGCAGCCGCTGCACGAGCAATTCCTCTAGCTTACTACTGGTGAGAGGCCGTTCCAATCGTCCCCCCTCAGCTAGCGAAATCGACCCCGTTTCTTCTGAGACCACCACGCACAAACAGTCGGCTTGCTCGGTAATGCCCATCGCCGCTCGGTGGCGCGTGCCCAACTGACGCGATGCCGCTCGCTCGGACATCGGCAAAATCGCGCCCGCCACTTGAATGCGATCGCCTTTCACCACCACCGCCCCGTCGTGCAGCAGCGTACTGGTCTGAAAAATAGTCAGCAATAACTCGCGCGACACTTTGCTATCGAGGGTCACGCCGCGATCGGTGTAGATCAGAGGGTCGATGGGGCGATCGGTGGACTCGATGACCACCAAAGCTCCCGTGCGATTTTGAGAGAGTTCTTTCACCGCCTGCAAAAGACAGTCCAAACTATCTTCGCCTTCTGGCAGCAGGGGCGGCACGGCAGCTTGGCCGAGGGTGGGAACCCATTCCAGCCAATCGCCTCGCCCCAGCCGCTCCAACACCTTGCGCAGTTCGGGCTGAAACAGGACGGCAAGGGCAACCACTCCCCCCAACGCGAGGGTGTCGATGAGCTGGTGTAAGGCTGGGAAAGGCTGGGTGGCCGCCGACAGCACGATGAGGATGACGAACCCGCGAATTAACCAAGCCGCCCGGGTTTTACGGGTGAAAAATAGGACGAGGGTAATGAGCAGAACGACTGCCGCCCAATCCAACAGGACGAGCGGCGTGAGGTATTCCAACCATGCCCGCAGTGGCCCCCACATCCCAAGTTCCTTTTCGTCCTCACAAAGCTAGGCGATCGGGCAGACTATCCTGACGCACGACATCGTCATAAGTTTCCCGCTGGATGATGATTTCAGCGTTGCCGTCATTCACTAGTACCGCTGCCGGACGCGGCAGGCGATTGTAGTTGGAGGCCATGCTGTAGTTGTAAGCACCCGTACCCAATATGGCTAGGATATCCCCCGGATGGGTTTCCGGCAGGCGCGCGTCTTTAAGTAACACGTCTCCCGATTCGCAATGTTTGCCCGCGATCGTGACGGTTTCGGTGGCTTCTGCCTCCGGTCGGTTCGCCAAAACGGGAGTGTATTCAGCCTGATAAGTGATGGGGCGAGGGTTATCGGACATGCCGCCATCGACGGTGATGTACGTGCGAATGTCGGGCACGACTTTGCGACCGCCCACGGTGTACAGCGTGATCGTCGAGGAACCGATGAGCGACCGCCCTGGTTCGCACAGCAATCTTGGCAGTGGCAATCCCGCCGTCTCAAACGCTTGTGTGACCCCCTGGCTGACGGTCGATGTCCACTCGGCAATCGACGGGGGATCGTCCGATTCGACGTAGCGAATGCCCAACCCGCCGCCGACGTTGAGTTCGCTGGGCTGCAAGCCATATGATTGGGCTTTCTGCCACATTTGCACCATCACACTCCCCAGATCGGAGTGGGGTTTTAGCTCGAAAATTTGCGAGCCGATGTGGGCGTGCAGGCCGATGAAATTGAGCTGGGGCGTTTGGCTGAGGCGCTCGAAGACATCAGCCAGTTGAGTGGGGTCGAAGCCGAACTTGCTGTCGATGTGACCGGTGCGAATGTATTCGTGGGTGTGGCATTCAATGCCGGGGGTGACGCGCACCATCACCCGTCCGGTAACATTCAGGTCTTTTGCTAGCTGCGCCGCTGTTTCCAACTCGTACATGTTGTCAACGACGAGGGTGCAATTGGCTTCGATCGCCATTTGAATTTCGGCGGCAGATTTATAGTTGCCGTGGAGATAAATGCGATCGCCCGGCACGCCCACCTGTAAAGCGCCGTAGAGTTCGCCCCCCGAGACGACATCTAATCCCAACCCTTCCCCTACCACGAGTGCAGATAGCGCCTTGCAGTTCCAGGCTTTGGTGGCGTAGAGCACCAAACTCGAACCCGCGTAGGCATGGTTGAGGCCGTCAACGTATTGTTTGCACGCTTGCCGCACGGTGGTTTCGTCCACCACGTAAAGCGGCGTGCCGAACTCTGCGGCGAGCGCGATCGCGTCACAGCCGCCAATCTCCAAATGATTCTGGGCGTTAAACCCGGCTGTGAGGGGATACAGCGATTGGTTGGGAGAGGCTTGGGCGGATGCGAGAGGCTTAGAGGCAGCAGCAATCATGGGCGGAATGCAGGGATAAAGGAATCGAAACGCGATGCCGCCTGTGCGCCTGTCGCCCGGAGCGTTCGGGCAAAAGAGTATGGGATCAATTCGACGGGTCGGCTCAGGCGGACTCAGTATGTCTCAGTGTAAGGGTTAAATTCCCCCGCTGGCAGATGAGCCGCCGCGAATGTGAGGGGATGCGCAGATTGGGTTCGCCCTCAGCGTTCTGCGCTCAACGTGCCGTCATCCACCGCGTCGAGTGGGGGCGTTTCTGGGGGGGAGGGCGATCGCTTGGGATCGACTTCGCTCGGAGCGTCGAGAGGATGCGCCGAGTGCATGGAAGACTCGACCCGATCGCAGGTTTGGGTGGGGAGACTGGTCGGGAGCAATTTGGCTGAGGACACGGGGTCGGAATCGAGTTCGCGCCAGCGATCCATGACATCGTGAATCACGACTTCTTGAATCCACACTTGCAGCACGGCAGCCAGCGGCAACGCTAAGAAAAGTCCTAGAAAGCCAAAAAAGGTGGCAAATAGCAACTGCGCCAACAGGATAAATCCCGGCAGTAGCGAAACCTGACGCGACATCACGTAAGGGGTCAGCACGGCACTTTCAACCTGTTGCAGCCCGAAATAGAGCAGCACGACAAAGCTGACTTTCCACGGAGCCACCGTCAGCGCCACCACGATGGGGGGAATGACGCTGAGGGACGGGCCGATGTTGGGAATGAAGTTGAGAATCCCGGCGATCGCCGCATTGGCCAGCACCAGCGGTACGCCCAACAGCCACAGCCCGATACCGCTGAGAATGGCGATGAAGGCACTGTTGATGAGCGCCCCCAGCACCCATCCCCGCAAAGATGTCTCGCAGCGCTGCAAGATAAAACGCACGCGATCGCGATAAAAATGCGGAAAAATACTGACGAAGGCTTCTGTATAGGCAGGCGGGTCGAGCAATAGCAAAATGGTCAAAATAATAAATAAGAAAACTCCGATCGCTGCACTTAGTGACGTTCTAAAAATTTGGACGGATTGGCTGACCAAGTCAGCAATTTGCGGCGAAAGGGTATTAAAAAGCGTATTGAAGAGTTCGTTCAAACTGGGCAATTCGAGATCGGTTGGCAGGCGATCGGCCGCACTATAAACCAACGTCTCTATGCGATCGATCGCGACGGGAATTAAGTTCACGAACGTGCCGAACTGTTCCACGAGGGGGGGAATGACCAACAGCCCCAGTACGAGCGCTGCCGTGAAGACCGTGGCTACCGCGAGGAAAATAGCCACCTGGCGGCGGAGGAGAGGAAACAGGCGCATGAGCAAGCGAGCGAGCGAATCTAACGCCACGGCCAAGACGATCGCGGCGAACATGACCAGCAACAGCGTTTTCACCTGCCAGAACAAATACGCGACGATGGCGATCGCGATTAAGCCAATCCATTGCGCTATTCCCACCGTCGATTCCACTCCCCCACTCGTCCGACCACACAGATTGCGCTCATCCTCGCACACCCCCTCAAATTGCTCCACTCGCTATCCCACAGTACGTTTTTGACCGACCCGCGCGACTTATCGAGGTTTGCATCTACTTTTGTAACCGCGTTTTCTTTACAGTCCGATCCCTTTTGTTACTCGATCTATCCGACCTTTTTTTAACCTTTTGTTCCTGCCAAAGATAGGAGCGTGCGTGCTAGAAATCGAGGGTATGAACGCTCCCCTCACTCTATTGGATTGCCTCGATTGGGGTGTCGCCGTCACTGATGTGACGGGACAGATTCAGGTGTGGAATCGGGCGGCGGTCGAGCTGACGGGAATTTCTGAAGCTACCGCTTGCGGGCGTTCGATTTATCCGTATTTTCCAGGATTGGAACGGCACATTTCCCCCGTGCAACTGTCGCGATCGCGTGACAATCTCGCCGCAACGTTGCGCTGGCAGCGCCATCGCGCCTCAACCTCTGACGACCCGGCACTGGTGGATCTGCTCGTCAGCCTGAAGTACCTACCCGAAGAAGATGCGTTTGCGTCAGAGGGAGGCAGTGCGGGCATTTGGGTGTGGGGTTTTAGAGTGCAGTCCGTGGCGATCGAGCAGGCTCACGCCGATTTCATTGCCACGGTCAGTCACGAGTTGCGCACGCCGCTGACGAGCGTGAAAGGATTTATCGACACGCTCTTGGACTGTCACGATCGCCTCAAGCCAGAGCAACAGCGCCACTTTTTGCTGGTCAGTAAGAGTCAGGTCGAACGGTTAATTCGCATGGTGGAAGACGTGCTGCTCGTCTCGCAAATTCAAACGGGGCAGTTGCAACAGCGATCGCTTCAGCATCTTTCATTGCCCGAAACGTTTCGCCGGGTGAAAACCGAGTTTAGCGATCGCCAGCGCCAGCGGCTGCGCGTGAATACGCCGACCGAAGACCCTACCGTGTGGGCCGACCCCGAACGTTTGGATCAAATTCTGCACCAGCTCATCGATAACGCGCTGAAATATTCGGCAGACACGGCTCCCGTGGATATTATTGCCGAGCGGTTAACCGATCCGACGGGCTGGGTGCGGGTGCGCATCATCGATCGCGGGGCGGGAATTGCGCCCGAGCGCTTGCCGTCTATTTTTAACCGGTTCCAACAAAACGAGCGACCGCTCACCCGCGATCGCGAGGGGACGGGATTGGGACTGTATATTGCCAAGTCGTTGGTGGAGAGTTTGGGGGGCACGCTCGCCATCGATAGCACGGTCGGCCAAGGCACGACCTGCGAAATTTGCCTTCCCAGCCTGCCTCCGAATCAGTGGAGCGCTTTCGCGTCGAGAGATGCCGGGGGGGCTTCTGCGCCGGAGTGGGTGAGTTCTGCCATTTAACGTTTCCCGTTCGTGCGAGTGAGTGCTGCTTGAATCCAATTGGGCCTGTCGGTGAAACCGGGCAGGTGTTGCGCCATGAAAAATGCTGCCGTTCGAGCCACCATCGATGCCTACGACCCGTATCGCGATCGCGATGTGGTTGCCTATCTACACGACGAGTTAGCGCGGCGATCTCGGTGGGCGTTGCTCTATCTCGATTTGCGGTTTTTCCGCACGTACAGCCAGTTTTACGGGTTTGCGGCGCGGCAACGCATGTTGGCGACGTTGGGGGAACTGACGGTCGAGCAGCTCGGGGACGAGTGCGGGTGTTATCGGGTGGGAAATGAGGCGTATTTGGCGTTTTCGACTAGCGATCGCGCGGAAGCCGATGCTGCCGCCATTTGTCGGCGCTGGCAGGAAGTCCGCAATCAGCTTTACCGTCCTAAAGATTTGGTGCGCGGCTACTCCATTGGCAACGGTCGCCACGGCACGATCTGTCGCTATCCGCTGGTGGAAGTCAGCATCGGCCTCGTGGACGGCACGCTGCGGAAGGGGGAGCATCCTGACGACATTGCCAATATTTGCTCGGTGGCGATTACCACGAACGCAATGGCGCGCGCCCAGCAGCGCAGCACCTATTTCACCGAACGGCAACTGCGCCAGCTCGACCCGCTGGCAGATGTAGATAATGTGTCGCCCGGATCGCTCGATCGCCTGCGAGCGGGGGGATTGGCGATCGCGATCGAACCCGATGCCGCCCTCGCGTTTCTGCTGCAATCGCGACTCGAACTTACGGGATATGAAGTCTGTGTCGCCACATCCGTGCGCGATTGGGTCGATCGCCCCTCAGAGAGAATTCCCGATATCGTCATTGTCGATTGCGAGGAGTCGGCAGCGCGCTGTCACGAGTTGCGATCGCTGCCTGTGTTTGCCGAGTCTTTGCTAGTGGCATTGGTGAACGATCGCGATCGGTTGAGCGTGTTGGAAGCGGGGGCGAACATCGTTACGCCAAAACCCTTCGACATCGACGAGCTACTGTACTGGCTGCAACGATTGCGCCCCTGTCCGTTCAAGTCGATGGAATTTTTGCCGAATACCGTTCACCTGGGTATCAGTAATCCCACGCTATGAGCCATCTTCATGCAAGTCCGCGTCGCGCAATCAACTGATATCGAAACGCTGTTCGTCATCCATACCAGCGTCAAAGAAAATCACCAATCCCGAGCGGAAATCGCAGCACTCGGCATCACGCCGGATTCGGTAGTGACAATGCTGCAAACAGACTGTCGGGCGTGGCTGGTCGATCTCGACGATCGCCCCGTCGGATTCGCGATCGCCAACGCGACCGAGCAAACCATCTTCGGTCTATTCGTGTTGCCGGAGTATGAGGGGCGTGGCGTGGGCAAAGCGCTTCTGAGTGAAGCTGAGAACTGGCTGCGATCGCAGGGCTGTTCCGATATCTGGCTGACCACGGGCAACGATCCGACGCTGCGCGCCTACGGATTTTACCTGCACGAAGGCTGGACACTTGCAGACCTCGTATCGGAAGACGAAATCAAGTTGGTGAAATCCGTTTGATTTGGCAAGGGAGTTTCGGGAAGCGATCGCATTAAAAAAGCGTGTCATGCTGAAAAGCGGCAGAGTCGCAGCAATTACGCGTCATGAATTCATCAGATTCCCAACGCCCCCGCATCGTCGTCGTGGGAGCGGGTTGGGCTGGCCTCGGAGCCACCTATCACCTCGCCAAGCAAGGCTATGACGTAACGTTACTCGAAGCGGCTCCGTATCCCGGCGGCCTAGTGGCGGGCTGGAAAACGGCGGGCGGGCGCTCGGTGGAGGGCGGGATTCACGGCTTTTGGTATCCCTACAAAAATATTTTCAGCGTCGTGGACGAATTGGGACTGAAGCCTTTTACGCCCTTCACGCGATCGTCTCAGTTCTCCCCCGCTGGTCTGGAAGTCGAGTCGCCGCTATTTCAGGACATGCCGCCGCTGCCCAGTCCGCTGGGGACGTTCGTCTACACCCAATTCAAACGACTGCCGTTAAGCGATCGCCTCTCCGCCCTGCCGCTGCTCTACTCGGTCATCGATTTCGATAATTCCGACGAGGCATGGCGGCGCTACGACTCCATCACCGCCCGCGAACTATTCAAGTCTTACGGCGTGTCGGCCAGACTGTATCGCGATGCCTTTAACCCGATGCTGTTGGTCGGCCTGTTTGCACCGGGGGAGCAATGCTCGGCAGCGGCGGCGTTGGGAATGCTGTACTACTTCATCCTGGCGCACCAGCCCGACTTCGACGTGGTCTGGTGTCGCGGCACGGTGGGCGAATACATCTTCAAACCGTGGGTCGAGCAAATCGAAGCCCTCGGCGGCAAAGTGGTAACGAACAAGCGCGTCACCGACATCGCCACGGACGACACAGGACGGGCGACGGGCGTAGTCTGCGGCGATGAAACCATTCCAGCAGATGGAGTCATCTTCGGTGTGGGCGTGAGCGGGATGCAGGGGATTGTGAGCCACAGCGACACCCTCCGCGATCGCCGAGAGTTCCAAAACGTGATGAATTTGGGGGCGATCGACGTACTAGCCGCGCGACTGTGGTTCGATCGCAAAATTGCCATTCGCCACCCCTCCAACGCCTGCTTCGGCTTCGACCCCAGTACGGGCTGGACGTTTTTCGATTTGAACGAACTCCACGACGAGTACCACGACGAACCGGGCAGCGTCATCGAAGTAGATTTCTACCACGCCAACCAGCTTTTACCAATGAGCGACGATCGCCTACTCGCCAAAATTCATCGCGACCTCACCACCTGCGTCCCCGCCTTCGGTACGGCCAAAATTATCGACAGCAGTGTAATTCGGGTGAAGCGAGGGGTCACTCATTTCGCCCCCGGTAGCTATCCTTCGTTACTGCCCGCCACCACCAGTTTCGACAACGTCTGGATGAGCGGAGACTGGATCGTCAATCGCCACGGTTCTTGGTCGCAGGAGAAAGCTTACGTGACCGGACTGGAGGCAGCAAATTTGGCGATCGCGACTTTTGGTTTAGGAAAACCAGCGGCGATCGCCCCCATCGAACCGGACGAACCCCACATCCAACTCGCCCGCACCGTCAACCGATCTGCTAGAGACTTCGCCAGCGCGATGTTGCCCGACCTTTGGCTTTAGATTTGAGAGGGCGATCGCGGTTGTGGTAGCAAAGCGAACGAGCTTGGGCATACTAAGCGAGTTATTGCGTCAACTTCCATACTGAAATGCGAGTTCCGAGTATCGTCATTCGCTCTTACGCGATCGGCTTCGTACCTGGTGTCCTACAAATTGTCTTTAGGCGAACAAGCCCCATAGAGTTCATCGAACGAACTGCTGGAGTTGGACTCATTCTGAGCATCTTTACTCTTTTGTGGATGAGCTTAAAATCTTATCGATTCTCAGGTCGTGCGAGTGACGGGCAGAGGGATCGAAAATATCTCTCGCATCTCACAGTTGTATATGGGCTAGTCATCGGTGCCATCGTGGGAGCCTTGCTCCCTGTGTACCTCACGATGCTTGCAGAGCACTTGCCCTCGCCATTTTCTTCCCTCAGTGTTCATAGGATTGGAATCGCCACTTTCATCCAGTCAATCCTGTTGGGTCTCGGGTTCGGCGGGTTTGTCGGCGGGCTTCTGTACGAACGGCTCTTACTCGATATTAAGCAACGCAAAAGACTTGCCGTGTATGGCACTCTCGTGCTTGCGCTCAGTATCACGCCGATTATTTACCATGTCCCAACATTCTCGACTTCAGTCGCATCCAGTGAAGAACTATCGCCGATCGAAGATGCTGTCTGGAGAGACAGTATTCGTGATGTTCGCTTCCTACTCAACCGAGGGACACCTCCTTCTGAAAGCGAACGTGCCGAGGCACTGGGTGCTGCCATCAGCATAGAACGCGCAGATATGGTCAGCGCCTTTGTAGAAGCAGGAACCGATATAAATATTTCAGGGAAATGGGGATATCCTCTACAAAATGCTGTGTCCAAAGAGCATGAAGCCATCATTAGAATCCTACTTGAGGCTGGCGCCGATACGGGCTTGAGTACGTCAAAAAGCTCCTATCCACCACTAATTAAGTCCGCGAGACTGGGCAACTTGAGGATTCTTAAGCTCCTGCTAGAGAGTCATGCAGATATTGACATATAACTCAACCACTATGCACTTTCAGTGCATAGTGG
>JBCBTL010000045.1:0-10014 GCA_039818705.1 Cyanobacteria bacterium J06639_1 | reverse complement strand
GAAATAGCTCAGGCCTGTGGGAACGAGGGGAATGAGCAAGATAATCGGTAGCCCAACCCAAATGAGCCATCGCGCATTTCGTTGAGCGCGCTCGTGTTCCTGCTTGCCTTGACGCACGACTTCTTGCCATTCGGCATAGCGACGCTCTTGCGTCTCCTTCATCTCGCGCAGCAAGTTTAGAATTTCATCTTCTCGATCCGTTGTCATTGCTGCCATTTCCGAGTGGATAGGCCAAAGGTATCAGTCCGCGATCGCTCTTTACGCTTCTGAATTTCCCGAAATGAAATCCTTCGGGCTGATATCGCGCAAGAATTCGCGGAACTCTTCTTGCTCGGCAGCGTCGGCATCGCGGTCGATGGGGATCGAGGCTTCTGAGATCACTTCTTCCATTGCCCAGATGGGCGCGTCGGCGCGTAGGGCGATCGCGATCGCGTCGCTGGGGCGCGAGTCGATTTCTTTTTTCTCGCCGTCACGCACGGTAGTGATGAGAGCGTAGAACGTGTCGTCTTTCAGAGCGCAAATCACGATGCGCTCCACCTCGATCCCCCACTCCGTCCAAGAGCTGAGGATCAGATCGTGGGTCATGGGGCGGGCGGGCTCCTCAGACTCTAACGCTTTCAGGATGGCGCTGGCTTCTGCTTTGCCCACCAAAATCGGAATGGCGCGACGCTCGGCCAAATCCCGCAAAATCACGATGGGAACCTTGTTCACTGCCTCTAGAGCGATACCAGCAACTTCCATCTCGACCATTGCCTGGCTCCTTGACGGTAAACTGCACCGATCCTATCACCCGCCTTCGCTTTGACAAGCCGCCTCCAAGCCGCTCCTGATGCTAGTTTCCGAGCTTTTTCATCAACCGCGATCGCTCCCCTCAGTTCCCCTCTCCAACGCGATCGCGCACAATTAAGGAGCCGTGACGTTCGCAACCGTTTTCGCATGTTCACCGGGTTAGTTGAAGCCTTAGGAATTGTTGAAGATTTGGGGGACAGCCAGGTGCGAGTCCGCTGGCTCCACCCCGATCCCGCCGTGCTAGCCGACCTCGCATTGGGCGATAGCGTCGCCGTGGATGGCGTCTGTTTGACCGTCGCCACCATGCGCCCCGACGGGTTCGTCGCCGACATCTCCCCCGAAACGCGCCGCCGCTCCACCCTCGATACCGGGACGGGTCAGCATACGGCGAACTTAGAGCGATCGCTTCGCGCAGGCGGCAAAATCGGCGGTCACTTCGTCACGGGACACATCGACGGGATCGGTCAGCTCGATCGCTCTGCTGAATCTCAAAATGCGTGGGAAATGAGCTTTCACGCCCCCGAAGCGATCGCCCGCTACATCGTGCCGAAAGGCAGCATCGCCATCAACGGCATCAGCCTCACGGTGGCAAACGTGGCTGATAACGGGGCATGGTTTCAAGTGGCCGTGATCCCCCACACCTACGAGTTCACGAACTTATTCCGACTGCAACCGGGCGATCGCGTCAATTTAGAAGGGGACATTTTAGGCAAATACGTCGAAAAACTGCTCGCCCACGGACGATGCACGAACGGCTCTACATCCGAGATCGACCTGAGCTTTTTGGCACAACACGGCTACGCTTAGACGGGTCGCGAGACTCGTTGTTCTCATCCCCGAACTCTCTCTATGGCAATCGCCGGAACCGGAACGATCGCGAACGTCCTGACCATCGTGCTGGGGTCGGGTCTTGGATCTTTGCTCGGGCAGCGTTTGCCGAAGCGCACCAATGAAAGTTTGCTGCAAGCGATCGGCCTCGTCGTCATCGTTGTCGGCGTGCAGATGGGGCTGACGGCACAGACAGCATTTCAAGCCGTCGTGGTGTTGCTGTCGATGGCGATCGGCGTGGGGGTGGGCGAAGCGATCGACATTGAACGATTGCTGATGCGCGTCGGTCACGCTCTGGAAATGTCAGCCAAGCAATACCTCGGTTCCAGTCCGATCGCGAAAGCCTTCGTCACCTCCAGCATCGTGTTTCTAGTCGGCCCAATGGCGATTCTCGGTTCCATTCAGGACGGCCTCGGCAACCCTTCGTTATTGCTCATCAAATCAGGACTGGATGGCGTTGCCTCGATCGCCTTCACCGCCAGCCTCGGCATCGGCACGCTGTTTTCTGCCCTTCCGATCTTGCTCTACCAAGGCTCTCTGACGCTGCTAGCCGCCCAAGTCGAAACGTTCATGACTGCTGCCGTCGTAGACGCGCTGACCGCAGTGGGCGGCCTGTTAGTGCTTGGAGTTGGCCTCAATCTGCTAGACATCACCCGACTTCGACTCGGAAACTTTCTACCCGCCTTGTTGGTAGCCGCCGCGATCGCCGCCTGGACACCCCTGTGGAGTCTCGATTTCTCTTGAGTTTTCACGCGACGGGCGGAGACTGAGGACGGCGCAACGCGATCGCGAGCTGCCGTTTGAGTTCTTGAGTTGAAATCGCCGTCACGGGAGCCGAAGAGCCACTCGGGAAATCGAGAAATATGAGGCCAGACGCCCGCGTCAACCCCAGCCCAATCCACAACACCCGTAACACCTCGACTTCTTCAATCTCCAGCAAGTCAGCCGGGGAACGCCGAATCGGTTCACCTCGATTCGCGCGGTCTTGCAAGGCGATCGCCTGTTCGAGATCGGCATAAGCGGCCAACCACCGACCCGGCAAAGGCTGTAACCAAGGTTCGGGTAAAATCTCTTCGCTCTCGAATGCGCCCCAGCCCCCCGAGCGATCGCGCAACAGATAATAATGCAGACTTCCCAATTGAGTCGCCACCTCCAGCAATACTTCTACCGCTGCCGCCACCGCTTGAGGGGGAAGACCAGCAGGGGGCGACTGTTGGAGAAGCGATCGCGCTTGGTCGTGCAGGGCAGCTAAGTCATTCACGCGAGCATCCGGACAGGAACTGTTCAAATCCTATCCAGAAAAATCGAGACCGACGGTTTGACATCCGCAAAGCCAGCGACCATAATAAGATTCGCGCTACAGATGGGACTGTAGTTCAATTGGTTAGAGCACCGCCCTGTCACGGCGGAAGTTGCGGGTTCGAATCCCGTCAGTCCCGTACTCGTCAAACTGATAAATACTTTCGTAGCTTGAGTTCGCTCTAGCTACTCCACGCGATGATTGTCGGACGGAATGTGGATGCGCGTGCCCGCCCACTGAAGTTTCTCCCGTAGAGTGCGGTAGTACGATACGTCTCGCTCCAACATGACGAACTTAGCCGAGCAATCCGCGCGAAGCACTTCGACATTTTCGCCGGGATTGACTGCCTGAGAAAGTAGCCCGTCCGTCCACAATCGCGTTAGTCCGTCGGGGTCGGCTAGCGGCCAAATTTGCACCCGCGATCGCCCGTCAATCACGATCGGACGACTGGACAAGCTGAGCGGACAAATCGGCGTAATCGTCATCGCATCCAAACCGGGAGCGATAATCGGCCCGCTCGCTGCGACCGTATATGAAGTCGTCCCCGTCGGCGTTGCCACCAGCAAGCCATCGCCGTGATATTGATCGACGATTTCGCCATCCACTTCAATTTCCATTAGTGCTGCGGGCAGCCGCGCTTGCGTAACGGGTTTAATGCAGATTTCGTTGAGAGCGTAAAACACCTCGCTCTGTTGGTTGCCATCGGGATCGAGAATGCAGGCTTGCAGCATCATCCGCGCTTGCAACGTAAAATCCTCGTCCGCGAGTCGCTGCCAAGGGTTATCTCTGAGAACTCGAATCGACTGCGCCAAAAAACCGAGATGACCGCCCGCCTTAATCGACAAAATCGGCACGCCGTAGGGGGCAAGATGACGGGCAGCGGCAAGCGTAGACCCATCTCCCCCCAACACGATCGCCAAATCGAGCGGTCGCTCGATCGCCTCCAAAAACACCGGATATGGATTGTGCTGCATCCCCGTCGGAGCCGTTAGCACGGTAGCTCCCAACTCGCGCAGCTCTTCAGCGCAGCGCTGACAGGTGGTTTTACTGGTGCGATCGCCCTCTTTGTAAGCGATCGCGACGTGACGCAATTCCACGGTGTTCCTCAAAGAAGTGGCGCAGCTCTAGAGAATGCCTGGGGCGAGGCTTGATTTCTCCCAACTCGAAAAGGAAACCCGCAACGATAGCGAGTTTCCCTTTCAACCCCGACGAACTCGATCCCGAGTGCAACGCGTTACTCAGCGCTGCCGTTGGCAATTTGCTTGAGATGAATGTGCTTGTAGCCCAACTGAATTTCAAACTCATCGCCCGGATTCAGGTTCATCTTTTTGGTGTATGCCGAACCGATGATTAACTGGCCGTTTTTGTGAACGGTAACCCGGTACGTCGGTTCCCGACCGCGACCGTCGCGCGAGATTCCAGGTGAGAGTTCGACCCCTTTTGCCGCCAGAATTGCATCGTAAAAACCAGTCAAATTGACCCGAGCCTTATTGGACTTGGAAGTAGTGACATAGCCGCACTGACGAGCGCGTTCGCGACGGGAGAGGTGATTGAGAGACTCCATTTTTTGTAATAGAGCCTTACCTGTCAAAGGAGGAGATGGAATGTCAGCCATTGTAAGCCCGTAGCAATTAGTTTCTCTTCTAATAGGATAGTTCACGGGTTGTCCGTATGGGTTGAAAAACGAAAAATATTTCAATATTTTTTTGCGGGCTACTCAATCTCGCAATTGCAGTTAATAGTAGAAAGCCAAGCAGAGGTGCTCGTCCGTGAGAATCGCTGCGATTCAATCGTGTTGCGCGAGTGTTTGTGACGTTTCTTGCTGGTCACATCTAAGGCGTTACAGCCTGAGAGCGATCGATTTAACTACGTGCTGCACGAGCGATCGAAACTATTTTGTTGTCATTTTGTCGGTTGCGAGTTAGAGACCTTCGGTTCCTAAAGAACACGCCTAGAGGCGATCGCAGCTTGCCAGCAGCGCGATATATACCCCGATCTGTCTCCTGCACGAAGATAGGGAAGAGCGCTTCATTCAGCAGGTCGGTCAGTATCAGATAGAATATTGCAGTCGTGATGGTGGGGCTATCCCTTTGATCGAGCGCTATACGTTGCCCGAAATGGGTCAGTTGTGGACAGATGCAGCCAAGTTTGCGGCGTGGCTGCAGGTCGAAATTGCTGTCTGCGAGGCACAGGCTCGGCAGGGTTTAGTTCCCGCTGACGCGCTCGCACAAATCAAAGAGAAGGCCGAGTTCTCCGTCGATCGCGTTTTGGAGATTGAAGCAGAAGTTCGGCACGACGTGATCGCGTTTTTAACCAACGTTAACGAGTATGTGGGAGATGCCGGGCGCTACATTCACGTCGGGTTGACAAGCTCCGACATTTTAGATACGGGTTTATCTTTACAGTTAGTGGCCGCGCTAGATGTCATCTTAAGTCAATTAGAAGTCTTGATTCAAGCCGTTCGACAGCAAGCCCAAGCCCATCGCTACACCTTAATGGTGGGTCGTACCCACGGGATTCATGCCGAGCCAATGACGTTCGGCTTCAAATTGGCAGGCTGGCTGGCCGAGTGTTTGCGACATCGCGATCGCCTAGTGAAACTGCGTCCTAGCGTCGGCATTGGCAAAATTTCTGGTGCGGTGGGAACGTATGCAAATGTCTCGCCTGCCATCGAACAAATGACGTGCGAACAGTTGGGATTAACGCCCGATACAGCATCAACGCAGGTTATTTCACGCGATCGCCACGCTGAGTACGTTCAGGCTTTAGCGTTACTGGCTGCATCGATCGAACGGTTTGCCGTTGAAGTGCGCAATCTGCAGCGGACTGACGTACTGGAGTTGGAAGAGTATTTCGCTAAAGGCCAAAAAGGTTCTTCGGCAATGCCCCACAAGCGCAATCCGATCAAATCCGAGCAGCTCACTGGATTGGCACGATTGCTCAGAGGTCATGCGGTTGCCGCACTAGAAAATGTCGCGCTGTGGCACGAACGCGATATCTCCCACAGTTCGGTAGAGCGAGTCATTCTGCCCGATGCGTCGATTATTTGTCACTACATGCTGGTGCAAATGACCCAGTTGGTCAGCCGGTGGCAGGTTCACTCCGACAATATGACCCGCAATCTCAATATCTATGGCGGCGCTATTTTCAGCCAGCAAGTGTTGCTCGCGCTGGTGCAAACGGGACTGAATCGAGAAGCTGCCTACGCGATCGTGCAGCGTAACGCTCACGCCGCCTGGAATAAACCCGGTGGAGACTTCAAGCAAAATCTACTCAACGACCCTGAAGTCACCGACCGCCTCAGTCAAGACGCGATCGCCGCCTGTTTCGACCCCAAGCACCACCTCAAGCACCTGGATACCGTCTTCAATCGCCTCGATATCTGAATGACTGACATTGAGCCGGGTTCGCACTAGCCACAGCGCTAGCGCGACTCGACCAGTTGAAGAATGCCGTTCGAATACGTTCCCAGACAAACTCGACTTCTACGTATAAACCATGAAGCCATGGTGGAGATTTGTAAAGTGAATGGGAGTAGTTCGAAAATCTTCGCGCCGTTGGGGGGTGAAGTCTTCCTCGGGTTACAGCAGAATTTCATCTCACTCAGAATGTCTCAATACCTCTTTTAGGGAGGTCTCCAGATTTTTTGTATGGACAACGCGATCGTTTGTCAGCATGGCATGACACGATCGTTTGTCTTCGTCACAGTTCTTGAAGAACGGTCGCGATCGCTGGGTAGTATAGACATATCTACTGACGTCTTGAGTATTGAGGAATAGCACCGTGGGCTACTATTTCCGAGGTCGGTATGTGGAGGAGGGGAACGAGCGAGATGCTTCCCCCCAGCAGCCGTTGTCCTATCGGGGTAGAAGTGCGCCAACTCCTGCCGACATGGATGATGCTCGTCGTGAGGCTGAGCGTGCCGAAGCCGAGAGCTTCAGCGCATACGACCTCATGTGTCACTGCTTGAACCTGGGATTCTCGTTCAACACGCTCGGCGATGGTTCGAAAGTTCTGCGGTGGAACGAGTCTGGAATGCCAACTAAGCAAATTTTTTCACCGCAAATCGCTCTTGAAGCCATTCGCGACTGGGCGAGCGCCAAACATGCTGAGTTGCATCCGTCGATGAGTTAGGTTCGCTGTAAGCGAGCCATGAAAAAACCGTCGCGATCGCTCACGTGCGGCCAGACCGTCTGCGGCGGTTTGTCTGCATCGAGCGTCCAGTGTGAATGTCGGGCTAAGAAGCGATCGATCTGCTGTTGGTTTTCGGCAGGATGAGTGGTGCAGGTCGAGTAGACCAGGATGCCACCCGGTTTCGTCCAAGCAGCGGCGCGATCGAGCAGGTGCGATTGCAGTTCGACCAATGCAGCAATACGCTCGGGGGATTGTCGCCAGCGCGCATCCGCATGACGGTGTAAGGTGCCCAGGCCAGAGCAGGGAGCGTCGAGCAAAACGCGATCGCCCGTTCCAAATGGGGGTAAGTCAATGCTCTCGGGATCGAGGTCGGGTGTGCTGAGATCTACCGCTCTCGTTCGGATACTCTGTAAACGCAGCCGCTTGGCATTCTCGCTGACCCGTTTGAGTCGATTGGCATAGCGATCGAGCGCCCAAATGTCGGCTCGATCTGCGGTCAGCTCCGCGATATGGGTCGTTTTGCCTCCCGGTGCAGCGCAGCAGTCAATGACGCGATCGCCCGGCTGCGGATCGAGCAGTTGAGCGACGAGCTGAGCGCTACTGTCCTGCACCGACCACCAGCCTTCGTGAAAGCCAGGGAGGTCGGCGATCGCCCCCACCGATGTAGGGAGTCGGAGCGCCCCAGGCACGTCAGGGACGAGAGTCGCCTCGATCGCACTTTGCTGAAATGCGTTGAGTACCGACTGCAGAGCGCATCGAAACGCGTTGACGCGCAGATCGATGTGAGGCGGCCGATCGAACCAGTCGCAAAGCAGCTCGGTTTCGGCAATGCCGAGTTGCTCGTTCCAAAGCCGGACGAGCCAGGTCGGATAGCTGTAGGCGATCGCCAGATGCTCCACTGGATCGCTCGCTGCGGGCAGACGATCCTCAGGGTCAGCGCGCAGGTAGGCTCTCAAAATGCCGTTGACGACCCCAGCAAGCTTGCCCAGTTTGCAGGCGCGAGCCAGATCCACCGTGGTGGTGACAGCAGTGTAGTCCGGCACGCGATCGAGACAGTGCAGTTGATAGAAGCCAATGTAGAGCACCAACCGCAAATCGGGAGGCTGGCGTTCGGCAGGCTTGCGGCTAAAGCGATCGATCAGCGCATCGAGTGTCCGACGGCGGCGGGTAATGCCATAAACCAGTTCGGTAACAAATTTACGATCGCCCTCGGCCAACGCCGACTCAGCTAAAGCTCGTTCGATGACGATATCCGCAAACGCTTGTTTTCGATCGATCTGACGCAAGGCCTCCCATGCGACGAGCCGGGCAGGCTTCGCCTTTACTGGGGGCGCGTCAGCCACAGGGTCAGAAGAGTTTGCAGGGGCGATCGTCATGATGCTCTATCGAGTCTGTAACAATCCCAAAAATAGTGCGCATTGGCAGCATTTCTCGGCATCTTTGGTCTGTCTAGTTCAGGTTAGCCTTCACTTTACATCTCTTGCGAGATAGGAGAAGAGCGATCGCTTCGCCCAGTCCGTTGCCCCAAACTGTTCCGACCCCCAGCCCGGAGCGCGGAGACAGATTCTGTTGGGCAGATGCCGATCGGAAGAACGAGCGATCGGTGGATTAATTCAAACAGAAGCCACCTGAAGGTAGCTTCAGGTGGCTCGCAGAGTGGAACTGGCAGGTTAACCCAGCGCTTCCAGATAATCGCGGATGCGGTTGCGACGCTTGGGCTGACGGAGCTTCTGCAATGCTTTCGCTTCAATTTGGCGGACGCGTTCGCGAGACAGATCCAGGGCGCGACCGATTTCTGCCAGCGAGTACGTCCGACCATCGTTGAGGCCGAAACGCATTTGGATAACGTCCCGCTCGCGCGTGGTGAGGTCGGTGAGTAACGCCTGCAAATCGCGATGCAAGGCTTCCCGCATCATGGTCTCTTCTGGAGAGATGTCCTCAGTCTCCAGCAGGTCGCCCAACTCAGTATCTTTGTCTTTCCCCACCTTGGTTTCCAAAGACACGGAGCGCGGCACTCGCACCAACAGCTCGCGCACCTGCGGCGGGGTCATCTCCAGCTCAGCCGCAATGTCCTCAATCGTGGCCGTGTGGCCTTTCTCTTGTGAAATCTTGCGCTGTGCTTTCTTGATCTTGTTCAACTTTTCGGTGATGTGCACCGGCAAGCGAATCGTGCGACTTTGGGTCGCGATCGCCCGCGTAATCCCCTGACGAATCCACCAGTACGCGTACGTGCTGAAGCGGTAGCCCTTGGTGGGGTCGAACTTCTCGACAGCTCGCTCCAGACCCAGCGTGCCTTCTTGAATCAGATCCAGCAGTTCGAGACCGCGATTCTGATATTTCTTGGCAACCGACACGACCAGACGCAGATTGGCCTCGATCATGTGCTCCTTCGATCGCTTGCCCGAACGCTCCAGCTTGCGCAGCTCGTTGGCCTCGATCTGGACTTTCTCCCCCCATTCTTCTAGCGTCGGCTCGCGCTCCAAAGACTCTGCTAACGCCTGACGCTGCTCGACCAACTCCATGTAGCGCTGCACCTTTTGAGCCAGCGACACTTCTTCATCGCGACCCAACAAGGGCACGCGACCGATTTCTTGTAAATAAAGACGCACTAAGTCAGTCGATCGCCGGGAGGCTGTCGATTGCTTGGCATCGGTATCGTAATCAACCGCTACGCCGCGCTCTGCCGATGCATCTGTGGCATCGTCGTCGCGGTCTACTTCATAATTCGAGGTGTAAGTGGTGGCTTGCATGATGGCGTTGGCTGCCTCGTGACGGGTTTCTCAATACGACGATCGAGAAGGAACTGGCTGTACGCTAGGGGTGAAGACTCGACAGTCGCCAGTACTCTCGCACTGACGTGACTCAACCTCTAGGAACTCGCGTGGGGAGTGACGAGAGTACTGGCGACTGTCGAGTCTTCACCCCTAGCGTACAGCCAGTTCCTTCTCGATCGTCGTATTGAG
>JBCBTL010000044.1:0-10144 GCA_039818705.1 Cyanobacteria bacterium J06639_1 | reverse complement strand
ACCCCTGCTAATTGGTCTGGGTGACGATGGCCTAATTCGGTTTTGGGAAACAGAAGCTTACACCGAAACATATTTGTTTAAATGTGACGACGGACGGGGCCAGTTTATCAATATCGAGCTGAGCCCTAACGGTCACTTCCTAGCGTGTGGAAATTACCAGTCCGTTCGGATTTATCGCTTACTCGCATGAACGTAAGGCTGCACGATCGAGGCGATCTCAGCCAGCACCGTCAGTCTGAACGATTTGCACATTTCTGAGCGAGCGGGATTACCAGGAAATAGGTTGGCGATCGCGAAAGAAAATCCCGGACGGCGCGCCATCGGGGAGCGTAGCGAGCCAGACGATCGTATCGGCTCCTTCCTCCACGTCGCGCGGGGCGTTCGTGCCCCCCATCTCCGTTTTCACCCAGCCGGGGCAGACAGAATTGACGATGATATTCGTGCCTTTCATTTCGCTGGCCAGAATGCGGGTGAGGGCATTGAGGGCGGCTTTTGACATGCGGTAGGCCGGGTAGCCGCTGCGCATGTCGTAAAGCTGTCCGGCTCCCGACGAGACGTTCACGACGCGTCCGTAATTGTTCGCCTGCATCAGCGGAATGAGCTGCTTGCAGAGTGCGAAGGGCGCGCGCACGTTTGTTTCCAGCGTTTTATCTAAGATGCTCAAATCGGTAGTCAGCACGCTCAGCGCATTGTCGATGTGGATGGCGGCGTTGTTGATCAGCACGTCGAGCCGCCCGTAAGTGCGCTTGAGGGTGTCGGATAACGTTTGAATGCTGGCATCATCCGTCACGTCGAGGGGATGATAGGCCACTTTGAGACCGTCGTCGCGCAGGCGATCGCACGCTTCGCGCCCCTGAGCCTCATTGCGACTGGTGAGGATGACTTGCAACCCCACTTCAGCCAGTTGCCGACACGTTTCCAAACCAATGCCGCGATTGGCTCCCGTTACGACTGCAACTCGGGAAGGCTGGCTCACTCGTTCGTCCTCAGTCAACGGGTTCCGGTCAACGCATTCGCGCGCAATGATGAATTCGGAGAATCAACCTAGCACGTCTATTGCTAAATTGCGGTCTCGCAGGCGATCGCCGCCGCCTCTTCTCCGCTTGCCATTGCCCCGTCGATGCTGCTCTGGCGCGTATAGTCTCCGGCCAGAATGAGCCCCGAGATAGAAGTTCGGGCAGCAGGGAGGCGATCGCGAATTCCCGGCGGTTGGTCGAACTGTGCTAGATGAATGCGGTACTGCTTCAGATAGTTGAGGGTCGAGCAGTCGAAGTTGGGGAACCAGGCTTGCAGTTCTTTGAGGCAGCGATCGCGCAGTGCCTCTTCAGACATCTCTAGCAATCCCAACACGGTGACCGAAAGGAGATGCTGACCTGCTGGAGCCAGCGCCGGACTGATGTTGCTGAGCTGAACGCAATTGTTGATAACGCTTTCGGGCTGAATGTTTGCGTTGAGGCAGAGATATTTCTGGCGATACAAAGGCTCGGGAGAGCTGAAGTACAAGCACGTCACCGATCGCGGCTCGGTCGGCACTGGCGGGTCGATTGCGATGTGAGGC
Organism: Cyanobacteria bacterium J06639_1; assembly: GCA_039818705.1. GTDB lineage: Bacteria > Cyanobacteriota > Cyanobacteriia > Thermostichales > PCC-7336 > JBCBTL01. The sequence continues at coordinate 8,586 of JBCBTL010000044.1, read as the reverse complement.
TCTAGCAAACGTCGGACGGTTGGCGGATCGGCAGCGAGGATAACGCGATCGCCCTCGATCGTTTCCCCCGTATCGAGTTTGACTCCCGCAACGCGAGTTTCATCCGCGATCAGTTCGACAACACGGTTATGACAGCGGATCCGATCGGATTGACAGCGAGCAGCCAACTGGTCGGAAATTGCGCCTAACCCGTACTGCGGCGTCAGAATCGCCCCTTCCGAGAGCATCTTGAAATAGAACTGGAACAGCAGAGCACTGGTTGCAATCTTCGGATCGAGAAAAATCCCGCCGTAGAAGGGCAAAAAGAATTGCCGTATGAAGTCCGTTGAAAAGCCCCACGCTTCTAAAAATGCTCGCGTCGTGCCGTCCGGCTGTTGCCAAATATCGGCGATCGCCATTGCAGCCAGTTTCGCCCGCAGTGCCAGCACCCGCAGCTTATCCCCCAGCGTTGCCAAAGGATTCGTCAACGACGGCCACAGCGAGCCCACATCCCGAAACGGATCGCTCAACACGTAGCCCTTGCCATCCCGCACCAAAATCGCGCCGGGACTGTAAGGGCGAACGGCGAGTTTATCCAAATCCAGATGGCGTTTGACCATTGGATAGGCGGCAAATAACACCTGAAAGCCGCGATCGAGGTGAAATCCTTCAACCTCGTCCGTGCGCACGCGACCGCCAGGGCGATCGCTACTCTCCAACAAAATAAAATTCTCGACCCCACGATCGCGCAACACCTTCGCACAGGTCAATCCAGCGAGACCACCTCCCACGATGACGATCCGGTTGCGACTGGAGTCGTGCGGGCGATCGCTCACTTCATATCCGCCGTGCGCGCTTCAATGTCGTCAAAGGTTTGCAGCAACAGCCGCCGCGCTTGCAACTGCCAGCCCCACCGCTGGAGGCCGAACGCCGCAACGACACCCGAAATGGCGGCAACCCATCCAACTGGCTGACCCAAAAATCCTTCCAACAACCCCAACCCACAAATCCCCCAGAACGGTAACGCGACCGTCTGACGCTGGGTTTCAACTAGGCGCGCCAGCCCCTTTTTCGACATTTCAGCCTGAAGCTGCTCGCGCACTTCCCGCTGCTCCGCAGCCGACACCGACAGGCCGATCTTGCGGCGCAGCTTTTCAATTTTGCGCTTTTGCGTGCTGTATTCCGTCAGCTCGTCCTCAGCCATGAGAACGAGACGTTCGTATTGAGACATGAACTGGCGATCGCGCCCCCGAACTTGCTATCGCTTTTCATCCTCGCGCGGAAGCGATCCCCCGACAAGCGTTCGGGATGCGCAGTCACGATCTAAATCACTCTCCCAATTAAGAGGCAATACTGCCGTCCAGCCGGTCTTCGAGCGAGGCAATGCGATCGTAAAGACTCTCAACCGCTTGCTGCATATCCGACTTCTGGCATTCGAGCTGATGCTGCAAACGACTGATTTCTTCGATCCCTGCCAAATGCATCCCCAAATCGCGGGTGAGCTGCTGAATGGAGTTCATGCATTCCAGCGCTTGTGGAGAAAATGCCGGGCGATCGCCCCCATACCAAAGTTCCAAACCGACGGGGTCAGTCGTCACGCGCTCGTCTCCCTCGCGCTCGCCACTAGGCTGCCCGCTCGAACGATCCGGCGAACTGGAAAACTCGCTCATATCAGCCCCATCCATCCAATGAACATATCTTAACAGCCCCCCACGTTCCGGTCTGTGCCTCGCGTTGCGACGCTCCACCGGTTCGCGCGCGTGTCAACTCATCCTGTTAAGATATGTAGAGCAATGTCGCACCTGCACGAGAGTTTCGAGGTTATGGGTTCTAACGCCGTCTTGACTGAGTTCTTGCAAAATCCGCTTCCTTTCTGCGGGGGCTTCGTGGCAGGACTGCTGCGCCTGAATGTCAATGAAGACCCTCTCAAAGGCTGGCTGGAAGGACAAGGTATTTCTACCGAAGGCACGAGCGTCCCACCCTCCGACGACACCGATCGCGGCCCTCAAAGTATTTCGATTGACTGAATCCGAACTCTGCAAACTGAGCCACACTGAGCCACACTGGGCCACACTCTAAGCTGAGCCACACTAAATACAGCGTGATGAGGGTCATCTAGCCGTGGGCTGTGAAATCGATCGGATCTGTCGGTTGGGTTGGGTAACCGTATTGGCCGGAGTGATGCTCGCCACTCCGGCGCTGCCTGCCTTCGAGCGTTGGAGACCCAAAGGTATGGCGATCGCCGCTAGCACTACGCAGCCCGATGCGCTCCTGCGGTCTTACCAGCAGGCGATCGCCGCCCTGCCCAAATTACCCTCGCTGCAGTATCGCCAACAGGTCAACGTGTCGGGCACGCAGTCGTATGCGGCAACGCTAGACGTGCTGCAGCGTCGCGACGGGAGCTGGCAAGCGTGGGTGGGGGAAGGCGATCGCACCCGCCTAATGGACTCTGCGGAGCTTCAGTTCGTCAATGAAGACGACGTGGCCAAACTCTATACGGTGTACGTATCGTCGCCGGACGAGCTAGTCGTAAGCGGCAGCTTAGCGCTCAACGCCGGAGATAAGCGCTATCGAGCTGTGAAAGCTGAGGTGCGACGATTGGGCGATCGCGCCGTCAACCATCTCGTCCTAGAATCGGATAACGGCGGTCAACTACAAGAGCTGAGGCTCGACCCGCAAACCAACTTGCCCGTGCGAGCGCTGCTGGGACTCTCCGACCGTTGGGGCAGTGCGTATGCTCTCGTATCTTTCGGCAGTGTCGAGCAGTTTTGGCTACCGCAAACCATTGACATCAACTTGTCTTACGGCTTTTGGACGCTATCGGGATTAGAACGGCGATCGTTCCGGGGCGATCTAGAAATTCGACATGATTTTCAAGATTATATTCTCCTACCCGATGAGGATGAACTTGTCAGTTTCGATCCCAATCGCCCTCCAGCGGGTAGCGCTCCAGCCGCTCTCCAAGCCACTAGCTCCTCTACGCAACGCACCAGCTCGACTAGCGTACTGGGTGCTGATGCCAGCGGTACAGAGCGCCTGCGCGTCAATTTACAAGACAGCACCAGTTCGTCGACGCTGTCCGAGCGCATCACGACATTCAACCTGACCCGCCCGTCCCTGCGGGATCCGTTAACTGAAATCGACACGTCCATGATGTTGAGCATGGGGGCACTGTCGATGCCGCTCTACCTACTGCAGTTCGATCTCGGTCAAGCTATCCTGCCTAGTGCCCCTCCCGGCAGCGCGACGGGAGGATCGGGAGGCAATCGCTACGACCCAGTCGACCCGACCGACAGCCGACAGCCAAACTTCAAGCTGTTCGGGAATTAAGTGTTCCCCTAAGCGAGAGCGTCAGAACAATTCAGCGTTAGCAAACTGACCGGAGTTTTCGAGCTTGGCAGCGGCGTAAGCTTTGGCGCTTTCGCCGCATGTTCGCGGCGTAGGGAAAATTTTAGTGGGGTTTGCGATGCGATGGGGATCGAATGCATTCCGCACCCACAGCATGGTTTCAATATCGGTAGATGCGAACATTTGCGGCATATAACAGCGTTTGTCCGCTCCAATGCCGTGTTCGCCTGAGATACTGCCGCCCACTTCAACGCAAAGCTTGAGGATCTCTCCGCCGAGAGTTTCGACGGTTTCCAAGGCACCGGGTTCGGCGTTGTCGTACAAAATTAGCGGGTGTAAATTGCCATCTCCGGCGTGAAACACGTTAGCTACGCGGTAGCCGTAGCGATCGCCTAACTCCGCAATCCGTTGCAGCACTCCAGGCAGTTTAGTGCGCGGAATCACGCCGTCTTGAACGTAGTAATCGGGGCTGAGTTTACCCATTGCCGCGAAGGCAGCTTTGCGTCCCTTCCACAGTCGCAGGCGCTCTTCGGAGCTAGAGGCGATCGTGACCTGTCGGGCTCCCTGTTGGATGCAAATCTCCTGCACCCGCTGACTATTCGTTTCAACCTCAATGGCGGAACCATCCAATTCCACCAGCAAAATGGCGGCGGCATCGCGGGGATAACACTCTGTGGCGACCACGTCTTCTACCGCATTGATGCTGAAGTTATCCATCATTTCCATGCCAGCAGGAATAATGCCCGCACCAGTGATGGCTGAAACAGCGGCTCCCGCTGCTTCCACAGTCGTGAAATCGGCTAGCAACACCTGAATAGTTTCGGGAGCCTTAAGCAGCTTGAGGGTAATTTCCGTAACGATCCCTAGCGTGCCCTCTGAGCCTACGGCAACCCCTGTCAAATCGTATCCAGGCATTTCGGGCACTTTGCCGCCCGTTTTGACGACTGAACCGTCAGGCAGCACGAGGGTTAACCCGAGAACGTGATTAGTTGTCACGCCGTACTTGAGGCAATGCACCCCGCCAGAATTCTCAGCAATGTTGCCGCCCACCGTGCAGACGCTTTGGCTGGAGGGATCGGGGGCATAGTAAAACCCGTTCCCGCTGACGGCTTGAGTAACCCACTGATTGATAACTCCAGGCTGCACGACGATGCGGCGATTGTCGTAGTCGATATCTACAATTTGCTGCATCCGCGCAGTGGTGACCAGCACGCAGTCTTCAATCGGGAGCGCGCCTCCAGATAGTCCCGTCCCCGCCCCGCGCGCCACGAACGGAACGGATTCGCGATCGCACACTTCCAGCACCTGCGCCACTTCCTCCGTCGTGCGAGGCAGCACAACCAACGCCGGACGCTGGCGATAGCTAGTCAGCCCGTCGCACTCGTAGACCAATAGTTCTTCGCGCCGTTTCACCACGAACCGCCGACCCACGATCGCCTCGAACCGACGAGCCAACCGCTCCCATTGGCGCTGAGAGGTCTTTGCCGTAACCGTAGCAGTCATGATTTTCGGGCGTTGCAAGAGTATCTTCCTTCATCCTAGTGGAGACTCGAAGACTCGATGGCAATCGCGCAGTTCACCTCATATCGTTCGCGAGAGCAAGTCATCCAAGACCGAGATGACGGATCGTCGATACCTCGCTCAATCTCCCGTGCCGATGCCAGTTTTACGAGCTTTGTCCGAGTCGGGTTCCATCCAGGAATAAACGAAGTGGCTGACGCAACTGAGTTGAGGGTGGCGATCGCGAATCGCTCCCATTTGAATTTCTAAGCTGGCATGTCCGCCGAAACTCTGTCCCCACGTTCCCGCCAACACCGGACAGACGTTCGTATCGACCTCGGATTGGTCGCGCACTTCGCCCACTTGCTCGGCGACGCAAACGCCGTCGGGACAGATGGCGTAGGACATGGGATGGCGCTGTAGCTCGCTGTCGAAGCGATCCCAGGGCTGCATTTTGGAGTCGAAGCCGCCTTCACGGAACTCGTTGCCGCCGGGGAAAAAGACCGTACCAACGGGGAGGCCGCGATCGCGGGCTGGAGCTGAAATCTCGTCTACGAAGTCGAGCACGCCGCGATAGGCATGATCGACCGCGATATTCCAGAAGTAATCCACGTAGCGCGGCTGGCGATCGAACGGCGTGGCCGATAAGTCCGTGGCGAAAATGGGCGGATCGTTGGGGAACTCAAGATCCACGTCGCGGATGTCGTCCGTATTAATGGAGTCTTTGGCGAGAAAGCGGCGCATCAGTTCTCGCTCGCGATCGCTACTCAAACTGTCCATCAAGGCTTGCTGCGAGGCGGAGCCGTAGATCCACAGTTGGCGGGGGCGCGTGACAACGGACTGCCGCAAAAACGTGGTGGGATAGCGCACGTAGTCGAACAACATGCCGTCCGGTTCGCGCTCGACTAGCTCGGCGACGACTTGGGTGAGGTCGGCGCGGGCTTGCTGGCTGTACGGGTCGGCGAAGAGGTGATCGGTTTCGTAAGCATCTTCGTAAAAGGCTTTGCCGTCGCTCAGTTCCACGGGATCGAAGCGGGAGTTGGCGATGCTGTTTTCTCCCGCGCCGTTGCGGGCGAGGGCGTCGGCGCGATCGGGGACTTCGCGGTAGCTGTAGCCGAAGTTGAGGGCGAACGACCAGCCGTAGACTTCTAAGCCGCGATCGCTTGCTTTCCGGATCGCTTCCGCCCAAAGGTCGTAATCGGCATCCACTTTGCCAGCGGCGACGGCTTCTTCCATCACCGAGCGCCAAGGGGTGGGATTGTCCGCGACGGGGAGCAATACTCGACCGTCGTAAAACGCTTCCACGAAGACGCGGTTGTAACCCCGGTTGACGATGCGATCGAGCACGTCTTCTAGTACGCCGGGCTGCGCGTCGTAGTCGTATAAACGCAGCCAGACGGCCTGATCTTCCGGCCACGTGCGATCGCGGCACTCTTCCAATGCGACTCGATGCGTCTCAACTTTGCGTTCGTACTCAGCTTTCGCCGCCGGGTCGGTTTGCGAGTCTAAAAGCAACTGTTTTTTCAGCTCGCGATCGCTGCTGGGCACGCTACAGGTCGGGTCGCCCCACTTGGGGGGAGGTAGAGGGCCAGAGAGGGCGGGGGCGATCGCGACGACGCTGGCCAGGATGCCCGCACAGCTAGCTTTCCAGAAATTGTTCATTGCGCGATCGCTCCTAACACCACGTCAACATTCAACGTATCGTCATTCCACTGACTGACATTGATGCGATTGTGTGCCTGAGGTTGGCCGTTAATCGCGATCGCCGCCACCCCAGAATTACAGCCGTCGGGATTGCGCACCGTCAGAGCAATGGTTTTCCCCCGGTACTTGCGGCGGGCGCGAAACTCCGGCCAGTCGGACGGAACGTGCGGATCGATTTCGAGATGGGTCAGCGTCGGTTTGAACCCGACGATCGCATCCAATCCAATCCGCAGCATCCACACCGCCGTCCCGGTCAACCAGGTATGGCTACCTTGTCCCTCTGTTGGATGCTCGGGGCTGGTGACGTATTCCGGAAAGACGTAGGGTTCCACTTCGCGGCGATCGCTATCTAAATCGGGGCGCAGCGGAATCATACGGCGATAGATATCGTAAGCGAAGTCCACGTCGCCGTGGGTCAGAGCCGCGAGTACGAACCAAGAAGAGGCGTGATTGAAAATGGCTCCGTTTTCCTTTTTGCCGGGAACGCAACGGCTGATCAGTCCTACATCGTCTTCCACTTCAGTGTAGGCAGGCCAGCAAATTTGCATGCCGTAAGGGGTGGCGAGATGAGTTTGGCAGGAGGCGATCGCCTTTTCCGCCCTCTCTTGCGGAGCCAATCCCGACAGCACCGCCCAAGACTGCGCGTTCAGAAAAATTCGACCCTGGTCGTGCACCGCACAGCCGATCGGCTTACCGTTATCGCGAAACGCCCGCACGTACCAATCGCCATCCCAGCAATACTCGTTCGTCGCCTTCCCCAGCGCCTCGTAAGCCTGTCGAAATCGAGTTAAATTCTCCTCGTCTTCAGTCAGCTCGAACAGTCCGAGCGACTGTTTGAGAACGTAGCCTAAAAAGAACGCCCCCCAAACTGTCTCCCCTTGGCCGCGCGGCCCCACGTGATCGAGGGTGTCATTCCAGTCGCCGTTTTGGATTTTGGGCAAACCGCGATCGCTTAAATTCCTCACCGCCCAGTCCAGCGCGTTCGCGACGTGCTGATAAACAGTCGCTTCGCCCTCGTCGTAAAACGGCACGACCTCATCGAGAATCGAGCGATCGCCCGTCTCCTTGAGATATTCCACGATCCCGAATGGAACCCACAGCGGCGTATCGGAATGATTGGTGCGCTCGCCCCAGCCCGTCAGCTTGAAAAAGTTGTGCAGCGTCGAGCCATCCTGAAACTGATAGCGCAGCGCGTCCAACAGGCGATCGCGCACCCGCTGCGGCTCCACCATCACCACGCCGAGAATGTCCTGAAAGCGATCGCGCATCCCCGTGCCGAACAGCAATCCCCCGTGATAAAACCCGGCGTTGCGAGCCATATCGAACGTTACCGCCGCCTGATACGGATTCCAGACGTTGAGCGAAGCGTTGAACTCCTCATCCGGCGTTTCGACGTGAAAAGCCGATAAGTAGCCATCCCACTTGTCTCGCACCTGCTGCAATCGCTGACGAGCGCGATCGGGATCGATAACATCAGGCCACGAAATCTTGGCAAACGGATCGTCACTTTCGGTTTCAGAGCGCGGCACGACCGCCAAAGCGATCGCCACCTCCCGTTTTTCTCCAGGCTCCAAACTCAAGCGAGACTGCAATGCCACCACCGGATCGCCCGCTGTAATTTCGCTGTTGCCCATCTCGCCCGTCTCGACCGCGATCGGGTTCGCCTCCGATCGCCACCGCCCGATAAAGCGATCCAAACTGCCGTCAAATCCCGTCGCGGGCAAGCTCTGACCGAACAGCACCCGATGTCCCCAAGCCAAATTGGGCTGCGCCACCGAGACTTTTTTATTCAGCACCCAATATCGTCTCGTTGCCGCTAACGCTTGGCGATCGCGATCGAAATACACCTCCGGGAAGTGTTTGTCATTCGGCTGATTGATCAGGTCGTTGAGGGCGTTCCCCATCAAGAGTTCTGTAAACGGATAGAGTTCGAGCGATCGCGCCCGATCTGTTAAATTCTCCAGCGATACCAGCCAAATCTCAGCGTCTACATCCGTAGGCACGAAATAGGTGATCTCGCCCCGAATCTCGTGCATTTCCGTGAGAATGCGGGTG
>JBCBTL010000043.1:0-10158 GCA_039818705.1 Cyanobacteria bacterium J06639_1 | reverse complement strand
GGACCAAAACGGCATTCTGGGTCGCTAATCCGTTCTAAGCAGCTCGAAGACGAAGGTTGTCATGTCAACAACTCCTCACAAAATTACCGCCCGTGCGTAGCGCATCGGGCGGCGACGATTGCATCGGCGATCGCTTCAGAGCGAGATCAGCCAGTCAATCCTTGGAAAGTACCCAGGAAGTCGGGGAGAACAGATAAGAGATCGGCATTTTCAATCAGCAGGTAGGCCACAATCGCCCCACCGAACCCGCCGAGTAAGAAGCCTGAAGAAAACATGCTCCAATCTTCCGCGTCGCCTACAGGCGTATCGCTATCGGGAGAGACGTAGGCGTACATCGACAGTGCTGCTGTCATCAGCATGATGAGCGCGCTGGCCGAAAAGAATCCTGCCAGGGTTGCTACGGCTTCGTTGCGCAGCGGTCCCAACAGAGTAAATGGCCCCACTAGCCAGTAGCCGTGAGCCATCCCGATTTCTAACCCTCGGGATAAGGGAGCCATGCCCGGACGACTGATGGGCAGCCAGTCGATGAAGAACTTGACCGCAGGAGTATTGTTGATGGGGGTCAAGAACGTACCGATTTGCGGATTGCCATCGGGGGCAGAGACATAGGTACGGGGTTGTGCTTGTGTCATTGAGACAGTCCTAAGTTCTTAAAGGGCAGCGAGTCCGATGCAACGATGCCCGAACTCTGCGAATCCTCGCCAAATCCAAGTCGTTTTAGAACGCAACCAACAGATCGGGGAAGAAACGATTGATTTCAATGAACAGCCCGACGAAGAAGGTGCTGAACACGACAGCCAAAACCGGAGCTGAAGATAAAAACTTTTGCAAGCCACTATCCATGAACTTGTAACCTCGAAGAAGTGGGTAACGCGAATATTAAACCGACAGCAGCGCCGAACAGTCTCGAATCACCGGTGCTTAATGACAGTGTCGAAGGAAAAATGCAGCGCGATCGCGCATTCGAGCTGCATTTCGTTCTGCCCGCCTAGTGAGTTTTCGGACGCATCAATGGCCTAGCGAGGCGAAATCGGCACGGCATCTTCAGATTCGCGAATGCTGCCCGACGCAATTTCTGCGAAAGCCAAAAGCGGCCAGCTTAGAGCTTTCAAGAACATCTGAATGGCCAAAGGAACGTCAATATTGTTCTCTTTTGCCGTCGGGTCTCCTTCTTCGCGGATGGCAATGAGGTAAGAGCGACCTGCCCAACCTAGCCAACCTGCTAGATAGAGAAACATCAAACCGGGAATCAAAAATTCTCGGGCGTGATTGAGACGACCGTCAGTTACCAAATGTGGCAACCCTTCCTCTCCACACAAGAGGCTGCTGTAACCCTCAAACCGCTTCTGAGTGAGTTCGAGCTGTTGTTGAGCGGAAACAGCAATCGGCGAGCCTGCTGGAGCACTTGCTAGGGTGGATTCTAACGCCCCTACGCGATCGCTCAAGCGCTGTTGAAATGCCGGCACGTCGCGGCACGTTTCCAACCCGATTAAGCCCTCTGCGTTTGCTGCCTGCGACGTGCTAAAGACCAGCATAAATGCCAGAATAACTGCAAAGAGTTTCCTCATGAAACCTCATCCCACAGTGACGAAACAAAGCACGTTTCGACCCTAGGACTGGCCGAAACATTGATTGCATCATACCGCCGAGCGCATCCCCCTTTCATAAAACTTCACGTTCTCAGGTCATCTTATGACAACGGTTTTGGCGATTGAAACGAGCTGCGACGAAACGGCGGCAGCAGTTGTTACAAATCGCAATATTCGTAGTTCGATTGTGGCGTCCCAAATTGACATTCACCGTTCGTTCGGCGGTGTCGTGCCAGAGGTTGCCTCTCGGCAGCACGTGCGTTCCATTCAGCCCGTCATTGCAGAGGCGCTTGACGTGGCGCACGTGCGAATGTCCGACGTGGATGCGATCGCTGTGACGTGTGCGCCGGGGTTGGTGGGCGCGTTGATGGTGGGCGTGATGGCGGCTAAAACGCTGGCGATCGCCTCGCGTAAGCCGCTGATTGGGGTGCATCACCTAGAAGGTCATGTCTTTAGCGGGTTTTTGGCCGACCCAGAGTTGCAACCTCCTTGTCTCTGCTTGCTCGTGTCTGGGGGGCATACCAGCTTCGTGCGCGTGCTGGCCGAAGGTTCGTACGAAATTTTGGGGCAAACGCGCGATGATGCCGCTGGCGAAGCTTTCGATAAGGTGGCGCGTCTGTTGGGCTTGGGATATCCTGGCGGGCCGGCGATCGACAAGGTGTCGCATCAAGGGAACGACCTTGCTTTTGCATTACCTGAAGGTAAGGTAAGCCACCCCTACGATACGAGCTTTAGTGGCCTGAAGACGGCTGTTCTGCGCCTGGTGACCAAGCTCGAAATGATGGACGATCCAGTCCCGGTCGCCGACGTTGCGGCAAGCTTTCAGCGTACGGTCGCCACCGTTTTGACTCGTAAGGCGATCGCTTGTGCTCGCGATTTCGAGTTGCCCGCGATCGTGCTGACGGGAGGTGTGGCTGCTAATTGCGCTCTGCGTCAGCAGCTCGTTGACGCGGGCGATCGCGCTGGGATTCGGGTTGTCGTGCCGCCCATGTCGCTATGTACGGATAATGCCGCCATGATTGCTGCAGCTGGAGTTTCTCACGCCCGACGAGGTGAATATTCATCCATAGCACTTGGAGTGCGATCGCGCCTGTCGATTGAAGAAGTGGGCTCTCTCTACGAACGCACTCGTGCTGCCCGATCGCCCGAACGAAGGCTTGCAACTTAAACGCGGAATGACCTACTGACGTGCCGTTGTTGACTCGACTGCGCGATCTTGCACGATCCAGGTGCGAACCATTTCAATTTCGTCTGGAGACCAGCCGTTCGTAATCTTTTCGAGCGAAATATTCCTAGCGCGCGCGTACGCAAATTCGAGCGAACGGCCTGTTTGGCGAATGCGAGCGTGGCGACCCGTCCACTTCGGATCGAGCAGGACACTGCTGCTTTCGCCCGGCTGGACGTATTGCAGAACTGCACTGTAGGAATGAAGCGGGGAGCTGCGCTGCCGACCCGCTGGTTGATGACAAGCAACACAGCTCGTATCGACTAGCGTTTTAATGTCGCGTTCGTAAGTGTACTGGGGCTCGGTTGAGAAAGTGAGCGTGAGGGGCTCGGTTAGAGGCAGCGAGGGCTGAATGGGGATTTGAATTGCGTACTGGGTGCTGTAATCCCACTGCTCGATGGGTTGCAGCACCAAAAAATCATCCTGAGTGGCGAAGCTCAAATCCACGGCTGGATCGAATGAAATTTGCAGTTCTTCAAAGCTCCCATTTAGCAGCTGGCTGAACTGCAGATAGACATCGCGATCGACCAGTACGTCGATCGCTTCATTCGGAGGATCGCTCGAAATCAGGCTCAAGCTGTTGCCGGTCTGAGCGAATGCCTCTGAAGACGGGTGCAATGCGGGCAAAGGCGATCGCAGTAGTCCCAGGAAGAAAGTGCTTACCAGAAAGAACGTCGCGATCGCGGCGTATCGCTTCAGCGACCGGCGGCGATCGCTCCTGACGCGCACCGCCGCCTGCCAGATCTGCCTTGCGAGCCTCACCATGTCATCACCTAGTCAACCCGAGTATTCATTTTAACGAACCTCGCTTTTGCGTCGGTCGATCCTCTCGCTAGGGCTGCTGAATGGCATTCAGTGAAACCGGCGTACCCGTGCTATTGCGCGCGAGCCCTTCCTCATCACGAATGATGTTGGGGGTGACCATCAGCACCACTTCATTCCGAGTATTGTCAGTGTTTTGACGGCGGAATAAAGCGCCCAAAAGCGGGATATCGCCCAACACCGGTACTTTACTGACCGTGACGCGATCGATGTCTTGAATCAAGCCTGACAGCACGAGGGTTTCCCCATCCCGGACGCGAACTTGCTGCGAGTTAATCGTGCGCTGGTTGAGTAGCGTAATCTCGGTGCCATCGCTCAAAATAATGGTCTGGCCGGGAGACGAAACCTGCGGCGAAATATCCATGGAGACGAACCCGTTGTCGTCCACCCGAACGTTTCGCAGGTTAAGCGTTACGCCTGCATTGCCTTTCACAAAGGTCTGCGTGGTCAACAATGTGGCTGGGTCGGTCTGTACCTCAATGTTAGTGATGACTTCTTGACCGACCGAAACCGTGCTGAATCCACCATCGCTGACCACGATCTTCGGATCGGCAAGGACTTTAGCGTCGTTGCTATCGATCAAGGCATCAATGCGAAGGGCGAGTGTATCTCGCAACCGATTGGCCGTGTTGAAAACGATATTGCCATCTTCGGTGGGCGCGCTCGGGCCAACACTCGGAATCGAACTGCCCGCAGGCGCATCTACGGGCGTGCCGCCAAAATTGCCAGCGCCAACCCCTGAAATGGCAAAGTTGCCGGTCGTTGCGCCCAATTCAATCCCCAGACTGCTGTCGTTCCCCAGTTCGACATCAACCAGTTTGACGTTGATCAAAACTTGGCGCTTGCGTACGTCCAATTGAGCGATCTGAGAGGCAACGATATCGAGCTGTTGCGGCGTACCGAGTGCCGTAATCGAATTCGTACGTTCGTCCGCAAAAAACTTCATGCCGACTAGCGGCCCGCCATCCACAGCAAAGGATTCGAGGATGGGAAGGATACCTCTAATCTCGATGTCGCCGCCCAGGTCTCCGTCACCCCCGCCACTCCCACCAGCAGCACTCACCTCGATCCCTCCTTCCTCAAAGGTGCGATCCACGGCTACGGCCTGATTGAGACGGAAGGTGCGGATGAACGTATCTTGAACTCCGGGCAACGTCGTGCCGACAAACACTGTTGCGCCAATCCGTTCCGAACTCAATTGATTCAGACGCAGAATTGAATTGAACACCTCTTGCAGCGGGGTGTCCTGCACGTCCAAAGAGATCACTTCTTGGGGAGAAACATCATTCAAGATGACGTTGAGTCCGGCTCGCCGCACTAAGAGACCCAAAACATCGGACACTGGGGCATCTCTCAGCGAGAGCGTCACGTTTTCGTTGCTACCCAAATTGACCGGCGGCGGAGTCAGGTTGATCGTACTGATGGCGATATCGCCCACAGGAGGAGCGATCGCGCGCGTCCGCAGGCGTGGAATCGCGACCGGCTCGGCTGGCGTGAAGGTGGAAGACTCATCTGTAGCTTCTGCCTCAAACTCGATGGGAGCCTGAGCTAACGGTGCTTCTGCGGGAGCCGGTTGTGCGAGATTGTCTAAATTGACGTTCGGTTGGGATTGCGCCACCAACTCCCGCGTCGTCTCGCTAAAACCGCCAGCGTTACTCTGCACGGACGTGCTGCCAGTATCAGTCGCTGCCGCTGCTGCGTCTGGCTGAACGGCTGATCCGGTTCCAGCCGAAACTCCAACGACATTAAACTCTAGGCGATCGCTGCTGCGACGGGACAAAAATCCTTGTGGCGTGGTCGAATCGCCAAACACTTCCACCTGTACGGTGTCGTCGTCAATTTGCTGGGCTGCAAGCGCGCGAATGCCCGGGGCTGGATTTTCGGCTCGGTAAGCCTGTCCCGACGCATCGACCGCGAGCTTGGCATTGGCTAGATTGAGAACCCAAGCATCATCTCGCTTAGAAGACACCACTTGAGGTAACCCATCGCCCGCCAAGTCCATCACGAGTTTGAGGCGACCTCCAGTGGGCTCGATCTGGACGCTCTGAATTTCGCTTTTGCCTCGATCGGCAGCCCGCACTGCAGCGCGATCGCTCGCGCTCAGAGCCACTAAGACATCTGCAGCGCCCCCGAATGCCAACCCCAAGGCCAGACTCGCTACCGCATAATTCCGCACGAATTGAGCTCTCATCCTTCACTCCTCAACAAATAACTCACACACCAAGCAACTTATCTCTCAGTCAGTCAGCAGGCGATCGCCGCGACCTAAATACGCTTCAGACGGCTTCCAGCCGGCACTGAAGCATCCTTTCTATCCTTCCTGAGCCTCCTCCGTGGGAGGCGCGACCGGAGCCGGAGGAATTGAAGCGTCGTAAACATAGGTGCCCAACGTAAACTCGGTCGTGAGTTCGTCAGCTTCGAAATCGAAGTCCAAATCGACATCGCTCACCTGAAGCAACGTGGTCAGTCGTTCGAGGTTGTTCATCAACTGAACGCCTGCATCAAACGACCCGTTCACGCTAACCCGCGTCGTACTGCGGGAAATTTGTGGCTGAATTGCTGCAGGCACTTCCGCACCCGCTGGGGAGACATCCCCAGGCTCGAACGATTGCAAACTGGCATTGCTCTGCTCGATCAAACGATTGACTTCCAAGAGCTGAGTTTCGAGGGTGTCTGGAGTGGGCAAAAACGCACTGACCTGCTCGTTGACAATCCGAGCGCTGGAAATTTCTTCCTCAACTCCGTCCAACGACTCAATGCGCTGATTGGACTCGTTTAACTGAGCTGTCTTTTGACGGACATCGGAGTCGAGAGTTTGCAGTCGATTGAGCTGAGGACGCATGACGAAGAAAAAACCGACCCCGAACAACGCTAGGGCGCCAGCGGCAAACGCGATCAGCAAGCGAATGGGAGTCCACTCAACGCCCAAGAAATAGGGAGGCGGATCGCCTTCGTCTAAAAATTCCCCATCTTCGGGATAGTAGTCGTCAGCATCGTACTCGTTATATTGGCTCATGACCCTCACTCCAACCCGCGCAAAATTTCGATTTTTCTAACTAACCCTTGAGACCCTCTCGCAGCGAGGGTTGGTAAATATTCGCTCACGGCTTTATTCTCTAACGTCACCGTGAGCGTGTAGTCGATCGCCGGTTCGGTGATGAGATCTTGAGTTTCCTGCCCTTCGTTGAACTCAGCCAAGTTGATAACGACATCGGCAACGAGTGGGGACTGTAGCAATGCCAACTGAAAATCGTTCACTTGGTCGAACGTCGCAGACTGTCCTTCGATCGTCACGTCGGTGTCTGACGTGCTGACGGTGTCGATCCAGGTATCGGGTGGAATGCGGTTGCGAATTTCTTCCAAAATGGCCGACCACGGCTGAACGCGATCGAAAAACGCTTTCAAAGCCTGCGTCCGAGTTTGAATGTCACCCAGCTCGGCTTGCAACTGCTGGAGCCGAGCGAGTTCGGCTTGCGCTTCTCCGAGTTCTTCGGTCACCTCTGTCTGTTCTGTTTGCAAGGTGCGAATGCGACCGAACGTCCACAGATACACCCCAGCAAAGGAGACTCCGATCAGAGCCAACACCGCTGCGCCACCGATAATGACTCGGGAGCTCGTCAAGCCTCCCGCGCTCGACCCGGCTGTGGATTCACCGGCTGGTATGTCTCGATCTAGCTCGCCGCGTTCGGCTAAAAAATTAATTTCGGGTAGGTACATAGCTCAAAACTCCCGCATCCCCAATCCAATTGCCACACCAACGGATGCCTGACGCTCTTCGGGTATCTCTACCGAGGTCGGCACGATGACACCACTCAGAGGATTCGCAAGCTGCACCGACAGGTTGAGCTGCTGCGAAAAAAAGACATCGATTTGTCGCACGATCGTGCCGCTGCCCGCTAGCAGCACTTGGTTGACGGCCATGCTGCTTTCTTGGTTGGCATAAAAGTCGATCGAACGCTGGATTTCTTCGGCTAGCTCAGTCAGCACCCGAGCCACAGATGCCCCGGCTGCACTACTTGAAGCCGCCTCGTTAGCAGAACTCTCATCGGCTCTGATAATGGGCAACTTTAGTGATTGGAGGAGCGAACCCGTCGATGAGGCTGGCGTGTTGAGAGCTTGCCCCAGGACTTCTTGCATTTGAGCAGTGCCGATCGCGATCGTGCGCGTGAACTGAGGTACGCCAGCCACGATGATACCGATTTCGGTGGATTCGTAGCCGATGACTACGACTGCGATCGCTTCCTCGCGACTGAGAGGCAACTGGGCTTGGATGGAGCGCAGAACAGCAAAACTGGCTGGCTCGATGCAGCGAGGCTGCAGGTTAGCCGCGCGCAATGCTTCAAGATAGTTATCGACAACTTCTTTGGGGGTCGCCACCAACAAGACTTCTCGCTGGGGATTGCCATCTTCGTCGGGCTCGACCCCTAGCATCTGAAAGTCAATATCAGCAGCTTCGCGATCGAAAGGAATGTAAAGTTCGGCTTCCTGCTGCAGCACGACTTGACGCAAGTCGCCGTCGCTGAGGTCGGCAGACAGTCTCAGTAAGCGGACGATGACTTCTCGCCCCGGAATAGCGCTTGCAACTGGACCGGGCTTGATTTTGTGATCTTCGAGTAGCTCAGTGAGGGCCATGCCCACCAAGTCGGGATCGAGAATACGACCCTCATCCATGGCACCTTCTGGCATCGCCGTCGTGACAAATTGCTCTAGCTTGACCCCCGAGCTTTGGCGTTTGAGCTGAGCGACGGCAATCTGCTCCGAAGAAAGTTCAACCCCTAGCAGCGCGTCGCTGCCGCGCCGAAATAAATTCCGTAATGCATCCACCACAACACACCGTCTCTGCGTATGAGTACAATTGCACGGCTAGGGGCATATTACCTAATTTCATCCTCGCTTACCATAACCTTCCTATAAGTGCATATCGCAAGTCCGCTCGTTCCAAGGCGCACAGCCGTTGGTCGGGCTGCGCTATTGGGCAAGGTTTGCGATCTTCTTGTTGAGGGGCTCGGGAAGTGGACTCGGATGAGAATACGTCGAACGGATCGCGTCGAGACCGCCCGTCCAGTGCTTGATTATCCTAATCGGTTCGATGGAGATTGACCGTGCGGTGATGTCGAACGGTGCGATCGCCCCAGCCATTGAAGTGAAGGAAAGTATTTCAGCACGACCCGTCCGAAGATGTAGCGGTGAGGAATGGGGCCGAACGTACGACTGTCGATGCTTTTGGAGCGATTGTCACCGAGGGCAAAGTACTCGGTTGCATTGAGTTCCCACGACAGCCCATGCCAAAGAACATGCTGACCGGGAACGCCAACTATTCGTTTGATGTAGCTGCGATCGCCGTATTCGAAAATCACGATATCTCCGATTGCATAGGCGCGCTCGCGTTTGCGCATCTCGCGTTTGAGAACTAAGAGGCGATCGCCGGGCCTCAGGGAAGGAGCCATGCTTTCGCCTCTAACTTCAACGCGGGAGAGGGGAAACCAGCCGTTACGCTTTGGTTTGCTTGAAGATGTCGGCAATTTCACCGGCCATGTCTTTGAGCTTTTGCGCTTCTTCAGGGCTGACACCGCGCTTGACGGTAGAGCACTGCTTGGCGACTTTGAGAACTCTGTCAGAGAGGTCGGACCACTTGGCAAAGTGTTCGGGCTTGAAGTAGTCCGTCCACAGGATCAGAACTTCTTTTTTGCACTTTTGAGCGTATTCCTCTTTGGTGGCCACCATGCGAGCGGCAGTGTTTTCGTAGGATGCCCAAGCGCTGGCATCGCCGTTGCTGGGGGGAGTTAGAGCGGCAAGCTTTTCATCCATTTTGAAGACGGTTTCAGCCGCCCACATCATGGAGTCGGGCTCGTAAACGCCACAGGGTACGTCGCAGTGGGCGCTGACTTTGGGCAGGGTGTGGGCGGGCTCTAATAAGGCGATCGCTTTGCTCCAGCAGGTCGAAAGCATTCTCACGAGATTAACCTTCCAACTTCAATCGGTTGACGCGCGCCAGCACCGAGCTTTGGAGCTTACCGGAGCCCACGCACCCCCGAATTCTACCGTCATCGTTCGTTCCCAGCAATTGCCCTAGCGACAGAGGATTGTTAGGGTTGCGAAAACGCTTTCAGCCCGCGCGATCGCCATCTCGGGAACTTCGCGCTAGGGGGGCAGTCGAGAAGGTAACAGCTCCATCCAAGCGGTTGGAAACCTGATAATTCAAGGTGTCATACGCGCTCATGTCAATCAGTTACGTGTCTGCAAGGCTCGCGCGCAGTCTGCGCTGGAGGAACTTCGATCGCCGTTTGGGTTTCAAAACTTGGGTGGTGGCAGGGCTCGCGATCGCGGCAGGGTGGCCGATGGCGGTTGCGGCGCGACCGATTTTGTCGGTTCAGATGCGCTTGGGACAGTCGATCAGTCCGAATTATCAGTACGCGATCGCCTTGAGTGACGAGTCGCGATCGCCGGAAGCCAATTTGGTCGATCCCAATATTTCGGCGGGGATCGATGACGTGACGTTTTTGGAGAATTGGGATTACCTCA
>JBCBTL010000042.1:0-10164 GCA_039818705.1 Cyanobacteria bacterium J06639_1 | reverse complement strand
CTCTCAACCGTACGGTCGATCGCCCAGCCGATTTGGTGGCTCGGTACGGAGGGGAAGAGTTTGCCCTATTGCTGCCCGATACGGGACTGGCAGGAGCGTCGTGCGTCGCCGAAAAAATCCGCAGCGAAATCGACTGTCTGAAAGTGCCTCATGCCTCTTCCCGTACCCGCAACGTGCTTACGGCGAGCTTGGGGGTGGCCGCCACCACGCCGTCTGCGCATCTGTCGCCAGAAACGCTCATTATCGTGGCCGATAAGGCGCTCTACGATGCCAAAGCTCAAGGACGCGATCGCGCAGTAGTCGTCCAGTTTTGAGGGTCTTGTAAGTTTGAGGCGCTTGCAGGTTTGAACCGAACCAATTTGGAACTAGCTCACTCATGCGGCGACTTTCATGTAAATTTTTGTTATCGAATGCCTGGTGGCAAGGCCGAGCCGTCGCGCCATGGCTGCGAAGCAGGGCTTACGAGGGAGGAGTGCAGAACTCCAGATGCGATTGGGAAAGATAGAGACAGACACTGTGGGCAGTTCCGAAATGCAATCGCTGGATGTCGTCCAAACGTATGGCGATTTTGACGAACGCCTGCCGCGCGATCGCGGTATCTATTTTCAAATCGAATTTTCCCCTGCTGATATTCCCCTGGAGCAGCGCTGGCGCAACAACGGCCTTTCCGCCGACTATATGGCCGACTACTGCACGACGTTCTTTCCGGTCGATCCGAACGATCCCGACTCCGTGCGCAGACAGCGGGAAGTGAAACACGCGATCGGCTACATCGCCAACGAGCTGTTGGAGAACGCGACGAAATTTAACGAAGATAAGCTCTATCTCCCCATTCGGATTGCGTTGCACAAGCTGGGCGATCGCTTGGTATTTCTAGCCACAAACAATGTGTCTAAGCGGGTGCTCGATCGCCTGCGCCACAACATTGAAGAAATCTCGAACTCCGATCCTGACGAACTTTACCTCCAACAGCTCGAACGTAATGCGCTGGAGGAGAACGAGGGGTCATCTGGCATTGGGTTTTTATCGATGATCGTGGATTACTTTGCCAAGATTGCCTGGAAACTAGAACCTCTGGCCGAAGACCCACAAATGGTGACGGTGACGACACTGGTAGAACTGGGCGTTTGAACGAGGCGATCGCTGGATTTGTCATGCGTTCCAGGTGAATGCACCTGAGCGTCTGAATCCATCGTCACCGGTCGATCTCTGATACGTTTTAACCGAGCAGTGCGCAAAGGTTGGCGATCGCCATGCGGTTTCCGTTCGGGCTGAAATTGGGACTGGCGATCTCGTTGCTCTCTGTCGGTGTGACGAGCAGCAGCGTGTATTACTTCTACACCAGTGCCTATAAGGTTGCGATTCAGCAAGTGGCCGAACGGCTCAAAGATATTGCTCGCACCGGCACGTTTTTGTTGGGAGAGGAAGAGCGGGACGTTCTCATCGACCTGATCGATGCCTCGGAGCGCGAGGCGATCGGGGTTAGCGAAGCCATTATCGGCATGCAGGCGGGGGATGTGGCCGATAGCTTGACCCCAGAAGCGATCGCGGCTTACGAAGCCAGTCCCGAGTTTCAGCAACTGGTGCAAATTCTGCGCCGCATTCGCAAGGGCACGCGCCAACAGGTGACGCCGTGGCAAGCGTTTTTAGCTCAAGACATCGAAGACGAAAGCGATCCCCATTGGGCAGGGGTGTACGTGTTTGCCACCATTCCCGAATCGCCCGAGCGCACGGTGCTTAAAACGATCGCCGACTCCGACTACGAAGTCAGCGGTGATTGGCCGGGAAACCCCATCGGTACGCTTTACGCCACTGACGAGTCATTTTTTATCGACACCTTCGACGGTCAACCCCAAGTCTCTGACGATTTCTATACTGACTCGTTCGGCACCTGGATGACGGCCACTGTTCCCATCTTGGCGGCTGACGGCAACACGATCGCCATCTTGGGGATTGATTTCGATGCGACCGATGTCGCCAGTCGCATTCGTCGGTTGGAGGTGATTTGTTGGCTGGCGATCGCCATCAGTTTCGTCCTGTCGATTGTGATGGCTGTCATGTTAGCTCGCTGGCTGACGCGACCGATCGCGGCGTTGCAAGCGGGAGCGTTGAAAGTGCGCAATCGCGATTACGACACCCACATCACCGTGACCAGCAATGACGAGTTGGCGGTGTTGGCGGATGCGTTTAACGCGATGGTGAGTGACGTGCGGGGCTACGCGCGATCGCTCGAAGCCAGCAATGCCGAAGTGCGCTATTACGCTGAGTCGCTCGAAGCCAGCAACGCCGAACTGCAAAAGCTCGATCGCATCAAAGATGAGTTTCTCGCGAACACGTCTCACGAGCTGCGCACCCCCCTCAACGGCATCATCGGCCTGTCCGAATCGCTCCTCGAAGGGGTGACGGGAGTATTGCCGGAGGCAGCCCGCACGCACTTGGGTCTGATTGCGGCAAGCGGTCGCCGCCTCTCCAATTTGGTGAACGACCTGCTGGATTTTTCTCAGCTCAAACACAAAACGATTCAGCTCCAACAGCAAGCCGTCGATTTGCACAGCGTGGCGACAGTCGTGCTCGCCCTCAGTCGTCCTCTCGCCCAGTCAAAGACGATCGCGATCGCGAACTCCGTGCCGACCGATTTGCCTCCGGTGTGGGCGGATGAAAACCGCTTGCAGCAGATTTTGCACAACTTAGTTGGCAATGCGATTAAATTCACCGAGAGCGGGCGGGTCGAGGTGAGCGCCTGGCTTGAAGCCGACAATCGCGTCGCCATTTCCGCGATCGACACCGGCATTGGGATTCCCCCGGAGGCGCGCGATCGCATTTTCGAGTCGTTCGAGCAAGCGGACGGCAGTACGGCACGACGCTACGGCGGCACGGGGTTGGGATTGACGCTCACCAAGCAACTGGTGGAACTGCACGGCGGCACGATCGCCGTCGAGTCAGAGCTGGGCAAAGGCTCGATCTTCACGTTCACGCTGCCCGTCGCGGATGCGAGTGCCCCACGAGCGATCGCACCCGCACTACCCGTCATCGACACCGAACGGAGTGACATCCCCGAGCCGACTGGCACAGCCAATCTGGGCGAAAGGCCTGAGCCCCAGGAAAGACCTGAGGCGATCGCTTCAGCCCCTCCGGAAACGCCTGACACTCCGATGAGGGTACCCGGAACCGCACCAACGGAGAAAAGCGAGCTTGCGACCACGGTGCTGATCGTGGACGACGACCCGGTGAATCGGCAGGTGCTCGAAAACTACCTCACCCTGGCGGGTCACACCATCTTGCAGGCGGCATCGGGTCAGGAAGCGCTGCAGATCGTTCGCCAGCATCCCGAACTCAAGGCGATGATTTTGGACGTGATGATGCCTGAGATGACGGGCTACGACGTGCTGCGACAGCTTCGCGAAACGCAGTCGGCGCGCGAGCTACCCGTCCTGCTGCTCACGGCCAAAACGCAGGTGGGCGATCTCGTTATGGGGTTGGAAGCTGGAGCCAACGATTATTTGGCAAAACCAGTTGCCAAAGACGAACTGCTGGCACGCTTGACCACCCATCTCAACCTCAGTCTGCTCGAAGCGGAAAATTTGCGCCTGAGCGCGGAACTGGATGTAGCGCGCTACTTACAACTCGCCATTTTGCCAACCGAGGTCGAACTCCGGCACATTGCCAATCTCGACATCGCAGGCTGTATGGAAGCCGTCCAAGAGGTGGGCGGCGATCTGTACGACATCCTGCAGCTCGGAGATACAACGATCGCCACCATCGGTGACGTGACCGGACACGGCCTGGAGAGTGGCGTGTTAGCGATGATGGCGCAAACAGCCACCTGCGCCCTGGTGGAGCGCGATCGCGCCAACGCCGATGCTTTCGATACAGCCAGTCTGCTCAACGCCCTCAACCGCACGATTTATCGCAACGTGCGCCGCATGGACAGCGCCAAAAATCTCAGCTTCGCCATTCTCAGCTACTGCAACGGCCAGCTCGCGATCGCTGGCCAGCACGAACAAGCGCTCGTGATTCGCACCGACGGCACCCTCGACGCGATCGACACGCTGGATTTGGGCTTTCCCATCGGTCTCGAACCCGATATCGCTCCCTTTGTTGACAGCGCCACTCTGAGGCTAGAGCCGGGAGACGCGATCGCCCTATTCAGCGATGGCATCACGGAAGCTGAGAATCCCGAACGAGAATTTTACGGTCTCGATCGCTTTCAGGCCACATTGGTCACCCTGCGCGATCGCCCCGCCAGCGAAATGGTCGCAGGTGTCATGGACGACCTGCACGGCTTCATCGGCTCTCAGGCGATTTACGACGATATGACTCTGGTCGTACTCAAAAGAGATTGCTAGGGCTCGAAATAGCCCTCGCGAGAGCAGGGTGAGGCCACAGGAGGAATCTAGCAGCGATCGCGAGACTGCAAAGGCGATCGCGATTCGCGCCGAGCTGATAAGCTCGAACTCTATGGCTGTTGCTCGGTTCCGAGAAACACCTCTCCGAGAAACGCCTCATCCTGCCGCATTTCGGCTGATATTGATGGCTCATGGATATTGTCACCACCGAATACAGCGTTCGTTACAACCCGGCTGCGGCCTCCGTCACCATGCGCGGAGTGCTTCGGCTAAGCGGGATTGACGAGTACGCACCCATCCTCGAACTGCTCGATCGCGCCGTGTCGGAATGCCCCGAGCGCTTTTCACTGGACGTGCGCGAACTGAAATTTTTGAACAGCTCTGGCATCACGATGCTGTCTCGATTTGCCATTGGCTTGCGATCGAATGCGATCGCCCACATTCGCGTTTTAGGATCGCGGACGATCGCGTGGCAAACGAAATCGCTCAAAAACCTCCAGCGTTTGCTGCCCGACCTGGATTTGCAGTTGCGAGGCGATATGGAAATCAACACGGAAGACTATCGAGTGTGGTACGACTCTGCCGCTGCCACAGCATTCTGTCAGGGCACGCTGCGGCTGAACGGCGCGCGCGAATACGCTCCGCTGCTCGAACTGTTAACGGACGCGGCGGCTGATGCCTCATCCCCTTTCACGCTGGATCTGCGAGCGCTGCACTTTCTTAATAGTTCGGGGATCAACATGCTCTCGAAGTTCGCGATCGCGATGCGCCAGCGCGACGACTTTCAGCTCAAGGTACTCGGCTCGAATGAGATTCCCTGGCAGGGCAAATCTTTGAAAAACTTGCAGCGCTTGATGCCCAGCTTGGATTTAGTGTTGTCTTAAGTCGCCCTTTCATTTGCATCGCAATGTCCGCCAATGCTGAATACGATCGCTTGTTCGACGCGATCGCCGAACTGGTCATGCTCCATTCCCCCAGCGGCGTGGAAACCGAACTCGATCGCTGGCTGCTGCACCGCATTGACGAGCTGAACCTAACGGGAAGTCAGGATCTGGCAGGCAATATCGTCATCAAAATTCCCGGTCGAGATTCCAGTCGAGCGATCGCGATTACGGCCCACAAAGATGAAATTGGCGGCATCGTCAAGCTGGTCGAACCGGACGGTCGTTTGAGCGTGCGCCGCTTGGGGGGGTCGTATCCTTGGGTGTACGGCGAAGGGGTGGTGGACATCCTGGGCGATCGCGAAACCCTCAGCGGCATCCTCAGCTTCGGCTCGCGCCACGTTTCCCACGAATCTCCTCAGAAAGTGCAGCAACAGGATGCCCCTGTCCAGTGGGAAGACGCTTGGGTGGAAACGAAGCGATCGCTTGCCGACCTCGAAGCTGCCGGGGTGCGTCCCGGTACACGAGTGGTGGTGGGCAAACATCGCAAACGTCCGTTTCGGCTCCAGGACTGGATTGCCAGCTACACCCTCGACAACAAAGCCTCGCTAGCCATTTTGCTGGCGTTAGCCGAGCGAATGCCGCAACCTGCGGTCGATACGTACTTGGTGGCTTCTGCCAAAGAAGAAGTGGGGGCGATCGGCGCGCTCTATTTCAGCCAGCATCAAAAGCTCGACGCGCTCATCGCCCTAGAAATTTGCCCACTCGCCCCGGAATATCCGGTTGACGACGGCGCAGCCCCCGTGCTGCTGTCCCAGGACAGTTACGGCCTCTACGACGAACACTTGAACCACGTCATGCGGGCGATCGCCGCCGAGATCGACATTCCGCTTCAGCTCGCCGTACTCAGTCAATTCGGCAGCGACGGCTCGATCGCGATGAAGTTCGGCCACGTCCCTCGTGCTGCCTGCTTAAGTTTTCCCACCGAAAACACCCACGGCTACGAAATCGCCCATTTGGGGGCGATCGCCAACTGCATCGACCTCTTGGCAGCAGTGTGCGATCGCTTTCCGTAATCTCTGTCCGAAGCTCTAGCCAATCGTCCGACCGTTCCAGCCCCACATCGAACCTTTCACGTCGTCGAAAAGAATGTAAATGCGATCGCGCGCGATACCGAGCGCTTCGGCCAACTGGTCGCAGAACGCGGTCGTCATCGCTTGCGTTTTCGCCCCCATCGTACCGACGCTCTTAATTTCAACGTAGCAAGCTGGCTCAGCCGACCCCGCGTGAGTCATCGGTACGCCCGCCTCAAACGCCGTCATCACGTAGGCTTCGGATTTGCCTAGCTGCTCGGCAAGGCTAGCCGACAACGATTTCAGCAAGCTCTCCACGTCAATCGCGGCGGTATCGGCAAGGGAGGTTTGCACTTTAATCAGCGGCATGGAATGACTCGGAATGCTTCACTGGGAGCAATGTAGCGCACTTGCCTCCAACGCGGTTCAGGCGACGCTGGCGGCGGAGCGAGTGTAGACCGGGGCGATCGCAACCGCAGCATCGATC
Organism: Cyanobacteria bacterium J06639_1; assembly: GCA_039818705.1. Classification (GTDB taxonomy): domain Bacteria; phylum Cyanobacteriota; class Cyanobacteriia; order Thermostichales; family PCC-7336; genus JBCBTL01. Next base: position 3,377 of record JBCBTL010000042.1, on the reverse strand, counting down.
GCCCCACCAGCCTGCAGCAAAAGTTGCTCGTTCTTCGGTCGAAGAGCTGATGTTTTGCGCGCATTTTGCGCGTTTTTACGGTCAAATGCGGTAATCTAGCACTACGCGCGCTGCTACATTTGCGGGCTGACTGATTCACCTGCTCATTCTCGATCGCGCTCAGATGCGTTATCAGTTCCGCCTGCAACGATCGCCTTTGGCCGCCAAGCTGACGCTAACATTGGCGGCGCTGGTGGTGCTGTCCGTGGGCGGCTTGACTTGGATGACCGAGCGCCGCGAGCGCCAAGCTTTCGAGCGCGAAATGGAAGCCAAAGCCGTTGTCATCCTCGATGCGGTCGAACTGTCTGCCTTGCCTGCGTTAGACGCAGTCTCGCCAGCCCGAAACAACTTGGACGCGAGGCTAGCCACCGCGCGGGCTCGATTGATGGACATCGAATCCGTGCAGGTGTTCGATGCCCAGGGGCAGCGTTTGGAAGCGGCAGGCATCGCCTCCGCGCGGTTTGCCAGCGACACCCTTGGCGACACCCTCCTGCAATCGTCCGTGCCGCTGATGATTTGGGACGCAGAGCGCTTATTGGTGGGTCGCTCCGTGCAGCAAGAGGAACGGGTAACGGGGGCGATCGCGATCGAGGTGTCCACCGCAGCCCTGTCTACCAATCTGGAGCGACTGCGCCGCCACGGCCTCACCATGGGAGCTGTGGCGATGAGTGTGGGGATGGCCTGTGCGATCGCGATCGCACGTTCGATGACGCGACCGATGCGCCAGCTCGTGCGAACCACCGAGCAGCTAGCCGCAGGCGAGTTATCCGCTCGCTCAGACATCCATCGTCACGACGAAATGGGAGATGTGGCGCGCGCCTTCGATGCCATGGCCGATCGCCTGCAAGCCCTCAGCGATCGCCAGGCTACGCTTTTGCACTCTGCCGAAGCAGCCAAGCAAAAAGCCGAAATGGCGAACCGAGCCAAAAGCGAGTTCCTGGCCATGATGAGCCACGAAATTCGCACCCCCATGAACGCCACCGTTGGCATGGCCGAACTGCTGCTAGAAACCAATCTCACGGCCAAGCAGCATCATTTTGCCACCACGATTTGTCACAGCAGCGAAACCTTGTTGGCGATCGTGGATGACATTCTCGATTTTTCCAAGATCGAGTCGGGTCGTTTGGAGGTGGAACGACGCGCCTTTAACCTGCGCGACTGCATGGAAGGCGTACTCGATTTACTGGCTTCGCAAGCTTCCAGCAAAGGACTAGAACTCGCTTGCCGCAGCGAAGCCAACGTACCCGCCGCGATTGTGGGAGACGCGACGCGACTGCGCCAGATTTTGATCAATCTGGTGGGCAATGCCATCAAATTCACCGAGCGCGGCGAAGTCATTATTTCCGTCCGCCTTGTGTCTGACACATCCGACCCGAATGCGTCCGACCCGAACGCACCCGATGTAACACCTGCGACTCCTCTCCCCCCCGAAGGAATGAAGACCGCATCGCGATCGCCTGCCTCACCCGAGCGCGGTGCCCATCGCCTCCAATTCGCCATTCGCGATACGGGCATCGGCATCCCCCGCGATCGCCTCCAACGGCTGTTCAAACCCTTCACCCAAATCGATGCCTCGATGACGCGACAGTACGGGGGCACTGGGTTGGGGCTCGCTATCAGCAAGCGCCTGAGCGAAATTATGGGGGGGTCGATGTGGGTCGAAAGCGAGGTCGATCGCGGCTCCACTTTTTCCTTCACGATCGAGGCCGTCCCCGTTACGGATATCCAATGGCAAGCCCCTCTCGCCCCTCCCCCCGAACTGCAGGGGAAGCGAGTGCTAATCGTGGACGACAACGCCACCAACTGCGAAATTTTGATGCGGCAAATGCTGGCATGGGAGGCGATCCCGCGCGCCACGCAGTCCGTGCCTCAAGCCCTAGAGTGGCTGCATCGGAGCGACGCGTTCGACCTCGCAATCTTCGACATGCAAATGCCCTACTTGGATGGGGCGAGCCTGGCCGAACACGTGCGAACGCTGCCCTTCTACCGCACGCTGCCGCTAGTGATGCTCAGCTCCATTGGCAGTCAGCTTGCCGACGAAACCCGCAGCCTGCATTATTTCTCGGCTGTCCTCGACAAACCCATCAAGCAAGCTCAACTGCGCGCGGCTTTGGTCAAAGCATTGGACTCGATGGCGACGGTGATGTTCGTGCCGCCAGAGAGCGCCACGCGTCCCGAAAATGCGCCCCGGCAGCCGAAGCGATCGCCTCTCCCCCCTCCGCTGCGCATCCTCGTTGCTGAAGATTTAGCGCTCAATCAAGAGGTTGCCCTGCAGGCGTTAGCTAGTCTCGGATACGAAGCCGACATCGCCCAGAACGGGAGCGAGGCCGTCGAGGCCGTGCGCGCTACTCCTTATGACATCGTGTTTCTCGACGTGCAGATGCCCGTCATGGACGGTCTCACAGCAGCACGAATCATACGGGAATGGAGTGAGTCGCCGCACCAGCCTTGGTTAATTGCCATGACCGCCCACGCGATGCGCAGCGATCGCGAAGCCTGTCTGCAAGCCGGTATGAACGACTATCTCAGTAAGCCTGTCCGCCTCAAGACCCTCGCCACAGCCCTGCAAACCTACCGCGTCGCGATCGCTTCTCCCATGGAACCGACCGAACCGATATCGCCCATGCCTACCCCCCGCAGCCAGTCTTCTCCAGCTTCACCTGCTCTCCCTGCCCCCCTCGATCCCAAAATTTTGCAGGAATTTCGGGTGGCAGCAGGCGATCGCGGCGATGAGATGGTGGCCAAAATTGTCCAAAGCTACCTGCGGGATGCCCCCCACCGGTTAGCTGCGATTCGGAATGCGGCGGAGATGGACGATTCGAGTGGGTTACGGCAATCCGCTCACGCCCTGAAATCGTTGAGCGCCTCCATCGGCGCGACGGCGGTCGCTCGCCAGTGTGAAGTGCTCGAAGTGATGGGACGTACGGGCGTGACGGCGGGAGTTGCAGCCCTCGTATCCGAGCTGGGGGGAGAATTTCAGCGGGCGATCGCCGTCCTCGAAGCCAAAGAGTACGAAGGCAACGGCCTGTCCCCTCTGGTCCTGGTGGTCGATGACGAAGAAACCACCCGCACGATGATCGGCGCGACACTCGAACGCGAGGGATATCGCATCGCGACCGCCGCAGACAGTCGGGCTTGCCTCGCTCAGTGTCAGCGGCAGCTTCCCGATATCATCCTGCTCGATGCCGTCATGCCGGGTATGGACGGCTTCGCCTGCTGTCGCGAGCTACGTGCCACCTGGGGCGATCGCTGTCCTCCCATCCTGATGATTACGGGGTTGAACGACGACACCTCGGTCGATTTTGCGTTTGCGGCCGGAGCCGACGATTACACCACGA
>JBCBTL010000041.1:3814-10173 GCA_039818705.1 Cyanobacteria bacterium J06639_1 | reverse complement strand
GCACGGAACCGCTCGTAGCGGACACGATCGTGTCTCGGCAAACCAAGCTAGCCGACGAGTACGTGCCCGGCTCGTATCGCGGCAATCTCCACGTGATTCGAGCTGAGAACCATCGCAATAAAGGGCTCGTATTTAAGAAGGATTTGGGGTGGCAGCAGTACGTCGATGGGACGGTTCACATCTGGCCGAACCCTGGCTCTCACATGTCGATCTTCAAAGCTCCCAACGTCATTCCGTTAGCAAAGCGAGTCGATCGCATTCTCAGCGGGGCATACGAGCCTGCACCCTCAGAAACCCAGTGAGGGTTCGAGACCTCGAACCCTGTTCGACGCTCTACCTGAGAAGAACTTCAAGGTTTGAAGTGGGATTCCACCACTGTTTGATTGGGATCGACCGTCTTCGACTTGAGGCGACGAAAATCAACGACTTCGCAGTATTTCATCAATTCCGCATCGGAGAGGTTAGAGGCGGTGACATAGGTGGCAGACGTATCGCGGCTGAAAACGATAACGTCACGGGCTTCGAGATCGTGGGTCGAGCGACGTTCGCCGTTGATGATGAGGCCGTTGGTGCTCGCTTGACCGCTGGAATTGCCGTCCAAAATGCGGTAGCGGTAGCCCCCCGTGGTGGGATCGGGAACGCGCAGCAAAATAGCGTGCTGCCGCGAGACGTAGTCGGAGCGCAGGACGAGCGCGCAGGTGGGGTCGCGCCCCAGGGAGTATGTGGCTGCATCCAGCATGAAAGAACGCCGACCTCGGGCATCTTCGATCACGAAGACATGACGTACCTTTTGAGACGAGCCAGTACCGGGCGTTTGACCTGAAGTAGTCATAGATGTGCCGTCAAGAACCAGTGACAACGGTTGTTTTTACTCTGCCCAATTTCGGGCGCAAATCCAAAGGTCTCAAGCAATGTGTCGAACGAACGATCGCGCCATCACGCGCATTACCCAACGCGTTACGCGATCGCCCTGACATGCCCCTGCGCAGAGAAGACCTTCAGTCCCACCAAGGACTCAAGAATGTGATTGTATCCGCTACCCGTGCGGGCTGCCCAGCATCCTGTAGGGTCGCGCGAGGGAACCTAGGTAGAGCCCGAGCATTACCCGTCAGTTATGGTTCGAGAGTTATGGTTCGAGAGTTATGGTTCGAGCGATCGCGGCTGACGATCGCTCTGGTTGCTCGGCACATGTCCCCGGCGACTTCGGAAACGTCTTCGGAGCGATCGCCCCAGCCGGGGTAGGGCAAAGAGTCCCAAGAGCAGCAACCCCAACGCCAAGATACCCATCAGGTAAGGCATAAGAAGTGCCAGGACGACGCTGACCGCCGCCGCGCCATCTTCAGCAACGCTTAAAACGGGAGCGCTGGTACCCAGCGTGAGGGTGTTGGCGGCCAATCGAGTTGAGGCTTTGCCCACTTCGACCACTTCAGCCGTGGTGCCCCCTGCGATCGCCCCCAGCAACAGCGCCACGGCTGGATCGGCAAAGCTAAGCGTCGAACTCATCACCAGCGCTCCCGCGATCGGCTTGACGATTAGGCCGAAGCTATCTGTAAAGCTGTCCACGGCTGGAATTTTATCGGCGGCAATTTCTAGCACGGTGGCGACTAAAAAGGCCACGATCGCCGTGTCGCTTTGCAGCCAGCTCAGGTCGGTATTGAGGGCGATCGCCCCCGTCCGCCCCAGCAACCCCACCGCCAGCAATGGCAACCAGGCGCGCAGCCCTGCGGTCGCGGCCAAAGACAATCCCAACAAAATTTGGCCGATGGGGGCGAGGGATGTAGCATCCACAGAAATGACCTCCAAACATAACGGGTCGAAGCGACAGATCGAACGCAATCAGGTTGACGGCAACGGGCTTGACTGGGCGCACGCCCCGTACCAGTGGCATCGCGATCGCAGCGGGCAAGCATCACACAGAGGTCGGCGCGCGCGACAAACCAGTGCTCCGAAATCGATCAGCGTCAAATTCCAGCGCGAGGTTGCTCGTTTGGGGGCAACGAACTCTGCCGCTGCCCACAGCAGAGGATCGCGAGACTTCACGCGACCCCCTCGCACTCCCCAAAAGCGTTCTAAAATCCGCGCAACGTTGGCATCGAGCACGGCAGCAGGACGATCGAACGCATTGGCCAGCACCGCCCGAGCCGTATAAGGTCCTACGCCGGGCAGTTGCAGCAATCGGGCTTCGTCTGAGAAGATTTCGCGATCGCGATGCAACATCTGCGCCGATTGCAGTAACCGTGCGGCGCGAAATTGGAGTCCTAAGGGCTGCAAAAGTGCGGCTAGATCCTCCAGCCGAGCGTCAGCAAGCAATTCGAGCGTGGCATAGCGGGCGCAAACGCGATCGTAGATGGGCAAGACTTTGGCCGCGTTGGTCTTTTGCAGCAGCGTTTCGGCCACGAAGATGAGGTAGGGGTCGCGAGTATTGCGCCACGGAAAATCTCGCAGGGAAGTATCGCTCCAGTTCAGTAGAACCTGCTGAAACCAGCGCACGCGCTCGGCAGGAAAAAGAGATGAGAGAAAAGGTCGATCCACGAATGATGCCGCGCCGTTACTCCGACCCTAGCCCGTGCCGTCCGAACTGACGAGAGGCGATCGCGCAATCGTACTTCCCGCCCCCCTCGTGATTGGCGGCATGTCAGACGCGCAGGCGACACGCGATCGCCTTTAGCCCCCCTGGACTATCTCAGAGCTGTCGATTCAGCGCCCTCGATCAGCGCCCCCGATAGGCAGGAACCCCCGGTTGCGGAATCCACACTCCCTCCGGTGGCATTCCTGTCTGATAGAACACGTCAATCGGGATCCCTCCGCGCGGATACCAGTAGCCCCCAATTCGGAGCCAGTGAGGCTGTAACTCTTTTACCAGGCGCAGCGCAATATCGGTCGTACACTGCTCGTGAAACGCCCCGTGATTGCGAAACGAGCCCAGATAAAGTTTGAGAGATTTACTCTCCACAATCCATTCACGCGGCACGTAATCGATTTCCAGATGCGCGAAATCCGGCTGTCCCGTCACCGGACAAATCGAGGTGAACTCCGGACAGGAGAATCGCACGCAGTACAAAATATCGCGATTGGGGGTGGCAACTCGCTCCAAAACGGCCTGTTCTGGAGAGTCAGGCAGTTGCGCGACTCGTCCCAACTGCTGCAAAGCGTCCACATCACTCACGCCGATCGCCTCAAATACTCGTTGCTTGTCGTTCGTCCATCATAGAAGTCTGCATTTAGAGAGGCTGCTTGGAGAGGGGTTGCTTGACTACGATAGAGCGATCGCAAGTCACACTTATTCGGTCACAATCGCAGTTTGCAGGCCGGGCGCGAGCCAACCCACGCAGGCGAAGTCAGCAATTGCTGATAAACATCACGGTCTGCTCGAAGTCCCGCTGTAGACTACAGAAGTGCATCTTTTTCGAGAATCGCTGGCAGCTTTATCCTCATGCGTATCGTCTCCCTTCGCACGCTTCGCGGCCCCAACTACTGGAGCATCCGGCGGCACAAACTGGTTCACATGATCCTCGACCTTGAGGAGCTAGAAGAAAAACCCACCAATGAAATTCCGGGGTTTCGCGATCGCATAGAAACCCTCCTCCCCGGCCTCTGGGAGCACCAATGCACCCGCGACTGCTACGGCGGCTTTTTGCAACGGGTGGAAGAAGGCACTTGGATGGGTCACGTGATCGAACATGTGGCTTTAGAATTGCAGTCGATGGCGGGGATGAATGCTGATTTCGGTCGCACGCGGGAGACGGGCGATCGCGGCGTGTATAACGTCCTCATCGAATACGAAGAAGAAGCCGCCGGACGGTTTGCCGCCAAAGCCGCTGTGTTTCTCTGTCAAGCCTTGATAGATGGTAAGTCCTACGATCGCGATCTCAAGCTCGACATTCAAGAACTACGCGAAATCCGCGAAGAAGTCCGGTTTGGCCCCAGCACGCAGTCGTTAATTGATGAGGCCACTCTGCGGGGCATTCCTCACATCCGTCTCAGTTCGGGTTCGTTGGTACAGCTCGGCTACGGCAAACATCAAAAACGCATTGAAGCCACCACGACTGAAAAAACCAGCCTGATTGCTACCGATATTGCCTGCGACAAACGCGCTACCAAAGAGCTGCTCGAAGACATGGGTATTCCTGTCCCCAAGGGATACAAAGTGCGCAAGCTGAAAGAACTTAAAGAGACGATTGAAGATGTGGGCGGCTATCCCGTTGTTATCAAACCGCTCAACGCCAATCACGGTAAAGGCATCACCGTCGATATTCGCGATTTGGAAACGGCGGAAACGGCATACGAAGCAGCCTCGGCGTTTTCGGATACCGTCCTGCTGGAAAAATACGTGGTTGGACATGACTACCGCATTTTGGTAATTAACAACAAAGTGCAGGCGGTGGCGCAGCGCATTCCGGCGCACGTGATGGGGGATGGAACCTCCACGATCGCCGAGCTGATCGAGCGCGTCAACGACGACCCGCGCCGGGGCTTCGGACATGAAAACGTCCTAACCCAAATTACGGTCGATGCCATGACCGAGCGCATTCTCGAACGGGAAGGCCGCACTCTCGATACCGTGCTGGCGGAAGGAGAGCGCTGCATTCTCAAGTCCACGGCTAACTTGAGCACGGGTGGGATTGCGGTCGATCTTACCGATGTCATTCACCCTTACAACGCCTTCATCGCCGAGCGTGCCGCCCAAATTATCGGACTGGACGTAGCCGGGATCGATTTGATTTGCCCGGACGTGACCGTGCCGATTCACGAAAGTGGTGGGGCGATCGTGGAAGTGAATGCCTCGCCTGGATTTCGGATGCATTTGGCTCCCAGCGAAGGGATTCCCCGCAACGTGGCGCAGCCCGTTATCGACATGCTGTTCCCGCCGGGGGCTGAAACTCGCATTCCCATCATTTCCGTGACGGGAACGAACGGTAAAACCACGACAACGCGCCTGATCGCCCATATTTTCAAGGGCACGGGCAAGCGGGTAGGATTCACCACGACCGACGGCGTGTACGTGCAGAATCACCTCGTCGCCAAGGGAGACATGACGGGGCCGTACAGCGCTCGCCTGGTGTTGCGCGATCCCACCGTGGAAATTGCCGTACTCGAAACCGCGCGCGGGGGAATCTTGCGTGAGGGACTGGCGTTTTCAGAATGCGATATCGGCATCGTCCTCAACGTCAGCGGCGATCACCTGGGATTGCGGGGCATCAATACGCTTGAAGACTTAGCCAAAGTGAAAAGCGTCGTCCCTGAAACGGTGACGGAGTCGGGCTACGCGATTCTCAATGCGGATGACGAGCTGGTAGCGGGCATGGCGGAACACGTCCGCTCGAAGGTGGCTTATTTCAGCATGAATCCTGAAAACGAGATCGTGCGCCAGCACGTCTCGACGGGAGGAATTGCAGCGGTTTACGAAAACGGCTACATCTCCATTCTGCGCGGGACGTGGACGCTACGAGTGGAAAAAGCGATCGATATTCCGGTGACGCTCTCGGGCAAAGCGGGCTTCATGATTGCCAATATTTTGCCCGCGACGCTTTCGGCCTACCTGCAAGGGGTTCCGATTGAAGACATTCGCGTGGCACTGGGGACGTTCTCGAACTCGGTGGCACAAACGCCGGGACGCTTGAACGTGTTCGACGTGGGCGAGTTCCAGGTGCTGATCGACTACGCCCACAACGCTGCCGGGTATGAAGCGATTCACGATGTCGTGGAGCGCTGGCATCCTCGTCGTGCCATTGGGGTGATTGGCGGCCCCGGCGATCGCCGCGATCGCGATTTGACCGAACTGGGCGAAATTGCTGCCCGCATGTTCGATCGCGCCATCATCAAAGAAGACGACGACCTGCGCGATCGCGATCCGGGCGAAACGGCTGGACTGCTCGAAGGCGGCTGGAAAAGCGTTGCGGACAATAAGAAACTCGACATCATCCACGACGAGGTCGAAGCGATTCAAACGGCACTCGACCGAGCCGAATCGGGCGATTTGGTCGTCATTTTTCCAGCAGATATCCGCCGCGCCATCGATCTGGTGCAAAAACGCCGCGATCGCCTCACTCCCGCCCCGGAATACTCTCCCTATCGCCCCGAACCCACGGATAATGGGCGCGATCGCAACGGTTCGCTCGATCGCGATGCTGACAATTCGGAAGCTGCGCTCAGCAGACGTTAACTTTACAGGTTGAACATGACCCCCAAACTCATCGTCCACGGCGGCGCGGGCAGCGCGCTGGAAGGAAATAAGAGTGCTGATGCCGTGCGCGCTTCGCTCGATCGCATCGTCACCGAGGTGTATGGCAAATTAACAGCGGGGTGTAGCGCGATGGACGCGATCGCCCTCGCCTGCGAACTACTCGAAAACGATCCGA
>JBCBTL010000041.1:0-3805 GCA_039818705.1 Cyanobacteria bacterium J06639_1 | reverse complement strand
CGGACGGCCAGGTGCGCATGAGCGCATCGGTGATGGAGGGCGATCGCCTGTCTTTCAGCGGCATTATCAACGTCATGCAGGTGCAAAATCCCGTCCGCATGGCGCGTCATCTCCAAGACAGCCCCGATCGCGTGCTATCCGAATCCGGCGGTAGCGAACTGGCTCGCGAATTACAAATTCCGCTGTACGATCCGACCACCCAACAGCGCCGCACGGAATGGATGCAACTGGCCGAATCCGAGCAGCATAAGCGGGTGGCAACCTCCCTCGCAATGGGCACGGTGGGAGCCGTCGCTCTCGACTCTAACGGCACCATCGCTGCCGGAACTTCCACAGGGGGGCGCGGCCACGAACGCATCGGGCGCGTTAGCGATTCGGCCACTCCTGCGGGGAACTATGCCAGCGCGATCGCCGGGGTGAGCTGCACGGGCGTAGGCGAAGACATTTTGGATGAAGGCTTAGCCACCCGCATCGTCGTCCGAGTCGAAGACGGCATGACCCTGCAAGCGGCGATGGACAAGACCTTTGCTGAAGCCAAATCGCGCCAGCGGGATTTTGGCGCGATCGCCCTCAGCCACACCGGAGAGATCGCCTGGGCGACCACCACCGACGTGATTTTAGTTGCCCATCACGACGGCGATCGCCTGGTCACCTCGCTCCCCGAAACGACTGACTGAGCTACATTTCGCCCCGATATCTTGCCGAAGCGTTAAGTTTGGCCGAATCCAGCACCTCAGCTCGGTAGGATCGCTATCAGTGGTCGATTCTCACTTGTACCCGTGACTGTCAGCACCTGTTCTCTCCTCACCCTCGAAAAGCGCTATCACGTCGATCTCGACGAAGTCCATCGCCGCCTCTACGCTCTCGGCATCGCGATCGCCCCCGCCTCAGACGGCCTCGCCCACCACGCCACCATTGCCGAAGCCGAACTTCCCCTCCTCGATGCCCTCGATCGCCACTTACAAGCCGGAGGCGCGATCGACGAATTTCCCGGAGCCATGTTGCCCGAAGTCTTGCCGCCCCACGACATGTCTCCCCCGGCAACGCAAGCTCTGGCCTCAGTGCCCCAAACGGCGATCGTGCCTCGCTTGCGCACTTACGTAGAAGAGCCATTTTTAGGCTCCGAACCCGAGCGCGCGATCGCGTCTGTCCCCGACCTGCGCGAACGCTTCGAGTTCCTCGACGACTGCGCCGAACGCCAGTGGCTGCTGACAACCGACCAACTCAGCCACGTCATCGGTCTCAAAGGCAGCACCCTCGGCGCGCAAGCTCGTGAAACCGGCTCGTTCCGCTGGCAAGCCTGGTCGCTAACCCGCATTGGCAAACAAGGGCGCGAATCGCTGTGGCGCGTCAGCAACGCTCGCAGCGTAGAAACTGAAGCGATCGCTCAAACCAAGAAAAAGAAGAAGAAAGCCAGTCGCTAGGCGCGCAGACACGTGCAGAGGCAGGGCAAAGGCTCGGACTCTGCTCTACACTAATTTGCATTGGTGTGAATTTAGTGAGGAACGGATGTTCGTGCCTACGCAAATCCGGCTGGGGCGATCGCTCGGGGCGATCGCGCTTTCAACAGCAACTCTGTTTTTGGCAAGTTGTGACGAAGAACCCACCCTCACCTTCCCGCCGCCGCGAACGGAAGCCAACGACATCGAGCTTTCGCCGGAGAACGTCGTACCCACCGAGCCGACCGATAGTATTGCGTCGGGGAACGTCACCATTGCTCTGACTCCAGACGAGGGCATCCGCCGCCTCGTGATTGGGGGGGATTTTGCCAATCTCGGCAGCGAACCCATCGAACCCAACGATTTGCCCAGTACTCGTCCAGGCGTGCCAACCCCGCCCCGCCTGGTTAATATTTTCAAATCAGAATCCAGCCCTTTTGACGAATCCACCGGCACGTTTTTTGCAACGGTCGAAGTACTCGAACAAACGCAAGATACCGACCCTGACAATCCCGGTACGCTGCTCTTTTCTGGCACCTTCGAAGACACGATTACGCTACAAGACCAAGGCACGGTTGACGACATGCTAGAAGGGCAGTTCTACATCAGCATTGCTTCGCAAGACAACCCTGATGGAGAGCTGCGCGCCCAGATGATTTTCGAGTAGACCAAATGCGATCGCTCCTCGTGAAATCGCGCCTATGGTTTAGACAAAATCTCGACGAGATTCAGACCTGCTAACCGTCCGCTTGCTCGCGCCTCGATAGTGAATTGCCATTGAGGAAGCAGCACCTGACGTTCTTAGCGCGACCTTAAACTGTTCATAACTTGCGTTCTCGATAGAGTCTGGTAGGTTCTGAAAGGAATTCTTTGCCTGGTGTGAAAAATGATGCCTTTCCGGATGAGGAGTGCGCGCCTTGCGCTAGTCGCTACGGCTTTAACGCTGCCTTTGGCAGTCGCTTGCTCGGAGAACGTGCCTAGTTCTGTCGCAGACGATCCCAATGCTGGTCTGAGTTTCGTCAGCGCGGATAACTTCGAGCTTTCCCAGAATCCCGTCGATTTTGTCATTCAAATTCTGCACGCTGCCGACCAGGAAGGCGGCATTTCCGCGATCGACGACGCGCCCCGCTTCTCCGCGATCGTGAATGGTTTGACGGCAGATGCCAACTTCCCCAATTCATTGGTGCTGTCTTCCGGCGACGCTTACATCCCTGGAGCCTTCTTTGGCGCAACGGGCGGTCAGGCTGACATTCGCATCCAAAATGGCATTGGCTTCCAGGCGATCGCGCTGGGCAACCACGAATTCGACCTCGGCACCGACGCGCTCGAAGGTCTCATCGAGGCCGACGACGAGTATCCCGGAACGGCTTTCCCCTACTTGAGTGCCAACTTAGATTTCTCCACTGACAGCAATCTGGACGATTTGGTGGTGGCTGAGGGGCAAGCCCCTCAAGCTAACAGCTTGGCTGCCAGCACCGTCATTACCGTTGATGGCGAGGAGTTCGGCATCGTCGGCGCTACTACCCCTCGTTTGGGTTCAATTTCTAGCCCCGGAGGCGTTACGGTCGTCGGCTCGACGCAACAGAGCGATCCACTCGATACAGGCGCTCTGAACACGCTGGCTGATGAAGTCCAAAGTGCTGTAGATGACCTGACCGCCCAAGGCATCGATAAAATCGTCCTGCTCGCCCACCTGCAAGACCTCAACAACGAGGTTGCCCTCGCATCGTTGCTGACCGATGTGGACATCATCATTGGTGGTGGTTCGGACACGATTCTGGCGAACACCGACGATCGCCTGCGAACTGAGTTTGGCAAAGACCGCTCGGGTGAATATCCGCTGCGTCTGCTGTCCGAAAATGACGAACCGATCTTGATCGTCAACACCGATCGCGAGTACCGCTACGTCGGTCGTTTGGTGGTGGGCTTCGATGAAAACGGCTTGCTCGCCGATATTGATGACGCTAGTGGCATCGTTCCCGCTGACGACCAAGGGGTCGCCGAGTTCGGCGGTGCGGTCGATGCTGAAGTGCAAGCGGCTGTAGACGAAGCTGCAGACATCCTGAATGACTTGGATGGCAATATCTTCGGCAGCGCGACTGTCTTCTTGAACGGCGAGCGCACCGACGTTCGCTCTCAGGAAACCAATCTCGGCAGCATCACTGCGGATGCCAACCTTGCCCGCGCTCAAGTAGAAGATCCCACCGTGCAGGTGTCGCTCAAGAACGGTGGCGGTATCCGCGCTTCAATCGGCTCGTTTTCCTCCGGTGCCGATCCTCAACCCACCATCACCGCCGCAAACCCGCTCACGGGCAAAGAGGCGGGAGAAATCTCTGCGCTCGACATTCAAAACTCGCTGCGCTTCA
>JBCBTL010000040.1:0-10222 GCA_039818705.1 Cyanobacteria bacterium J06639_1 | reverse complement strand
TTTCCCTTGATGACACAGCCCAGGAGCACTCTCAAACGTAAGCTAGCTGCCTAGTTTGGCTTCCGTCAGTGCCATTGCTCTCTTAGACGCCGTTCGTTAAGAAAGCCCTATAAATGCGTTCGGTTCCAAAATCGGGCGAACAGACTAGACCCAAACGGACTCAGTTTCTCGTTTCACCCGCCTCAATTCCGAACTTGAGTCCGCTGAGCAGAGTCCGCCAGATGCCGCGTCCAACCGAGCAGGTGTCCGACCTCGCAAGCGTTCGATCGCGCCTGTCTGACGGGTCAATCGTTACCTAGAGCAGTGACGTGGAAACTGAGAACAGCAGATCGGACGATCTCAGCCGAGTGCTGAATCGCAAGCAGATCGGGCGTTTGATAGGGCTGGCGATCGCGAATCTAGCCCTCAGCATTTGGATAGGGCAGCAAGCGTATCGGTGGATGCCTCCCCAGGCTTCGGCTGAGGCCGTCATGGTGGATGGCTTGTTCAGCTTCATGACGACGGTCGGTAGCTTTATCTTTTTTGGCGTCATCGGTACGCTGCTGTATTCCATCGTGTTTCAGCGAGCGGCCAAATACGATGCCAGCGACGGTCCGCCGATTGAGGGCAACGTGCCGCTGGAAGTGGTGTGGACGGCGATTCCGATCCTGCTGGTGATTTGGATCGGGACGGTGAGCTACCAAACCTACGACCGGATGAGCATTTTGGGGGCTATTACACCTCAGCTAGCCGCAGACGAGCAGAGTGACGTTCGGGGGGTTGAGGAGGCGATCGCTTCCACTCCCAACAGCTCCCCCATCGAAGTTCGCGCGCGGCAGTGGGCTTGGGAGTTCTACTACCCCGATGCCGACGTACTCAGCACCGAACTGCATCTCCCCGTCAACGAGCGCGCTCGCTTTCAGTTGACCTCAGAAGACGTGCTGCACGGCTTTTACGTCCCTGCCTTTCGCGTCAAGCAAGATATCGTTCCAGGCAAACAAATCGATTTTGCCCTCACCCCGATCGCCACCGGACGGTATCGAATCCGAGATTCGGAATACAGCGGCACGTATTTCGCCGCCAATCAAGCCTACGTGGTGGTGGAATCGCCCGAAGCGTACCGCCAGTGGCTCGCTGATGCCAGTGCAAACTCGCTCGCTCCAGCTCGCAATGTGGCTTACGACGAGTTTCAAGATGTCGAAAAGAAAGCGACTGGGTTCCATTGGAAGACGGTGAAACCCGCTCCGGCTCCTGTGGTGAACTACGCGCCGCCCGATCGCCCCTCCACTATCGAGCCAGCCGAACCCAACGAACTCGAACCGATCCCCTTCAATCCAGACCTGCTCGACGTGCAGCCTTTGACGCGCCGTCTCTAGACGTTTCTCATTCGTGGCGTCTAAGTTCGAGTTTGAAGTGGCGATCGCCTCACTGACTCCCTCATTCCTTGCAGCTTTCTTCCGGCAGCTATGACCCGCTCTTCCACCCTCGACCTCCCTACCTCCGACTCGCCCCCGGATCTGCCGCCTCAACCCGGCGCGCCCGAAAACTGGCAGCGTTTTTTCAGCTTCAGCACCGATCACAAAGTCATCGGCATTCAGTACATCGTCACCGCCTTCGTCTTCTTTCTGGTCGGCGGGCTGTTGGCGATGGTCATGCGCGGCGAATTGATTACCCCCGAATCCGACTTGGTAGATCGCACGATCTACAACGGCCTGTTCACAATGCACGGCACGATCATGCTGTTCTTGTGGACGTTCCCGATGCTGAACGGTCTGGCGAACTACTTGGTTCCGCTGATGATTGGGGCGCGAGACATGGCGTTTCCCCGCCTGAATGCAGCCGCATTCTGGATGGTGCCTGTATTTGGTGTCATTCTGATCGTCAGCTTCTTCGTACCCGGTGGGCCGTCCCAATCCGGCTGGTGGGCGTATCCGCCTGTCAGTCTGCAAAATCCGACGGGCAATCTCATCAACGGCCAGTCGCTTTGGCTGTTGGCGGTGGCGCTTTCGGGGGTGTCGTCGATTATGGGTGCGGTCAACATCGTCACGACGGTGTTCAGGATGCGCGCGCCGGGGATGGGCTGGTTTGAAATGCCCGCGTTTTGCTGGACGGTGGTGTCCGCGCAAATGATTCAGCTTTTCGGCTTGCCCGCGCTGACGGCTGGGGCGGTGATGCTGCTGCTCGATTTAACGATTGGAACTGGATTTTTCGAGCCGTCTAAGGGTGGCGATCCGGTGTTGTACCAGCACTTTTTCTGGTTCTACTCGCACCCGGCGGTTTACGTGATTATTCTGCCGATTTTCGGCGTATTTTCGGAAGTTTTTCCGGTTTACGCCCGTAAGCCTTTGTTCGGCTATCGCGTGGTGGCGATTTCGTCGTTTATCATCACCGGACTCAGCGGCATCGTCTGGGTGCATCACATGTTCGCAAGTGGCACGCCGGGGTGGATGCGGATGCTGTTCATGTTCACCACAATGGCGATTTCCGTCCCCACAGGCATCAAAGTATTTGCTTGGGTGGCAACGGTGTGGGGCGGCAAGTTGAGGTTGACTTCCGCCATGCTGTTCGCGCTGGGCGGACTGTTCATGTTTTTGTTTGCCGGAATTACGGGCATCATGCTCTCCTCGGCTCCGTTCGACATTCACGTCAACAACACTTATTTCGTCGTCGGTCACTTCCATTACGTGATTAACGGCGCGGTGGTGATGGGCTTTTTTGCGGCCATCTATCATTGGTTCCCCAAGATGACGGGGCGGATGCTGTACGAAGGATTGGGCGTGCTGCATTGCTTCCTCACCTTCGTGGGGGCGAACCTGATCTTTTTGCCCATGCACCCCCTCGGGTTACAGGGAATGCCCCGACGAGTCGCGTCTTACGATCCCGAGTTTGCCTTTTGGAACGTCCTCGCCAGCTTGGGAGGATTTCTCCTCGGCGTATCGATTTTGCCGTTCATTCTCAACGTGTTGAGTGCTTGGACGCGCGGCGAGGAAGCTGGGGATAATCCTTGGCGGGCGATCGGGCTGGAGTGGATGGTGGCTTCGCCGCCGCCTCACGAAAACTTTGCCGAACTGCCTGTCGTAGTCTCGCCACCTTACGGATACGGCAGCGACGAGCCTTTGGTGTCGAATGCATCTGCACTAGCCGAGCCTCACGCTGGCGACTCGACTAACGGCACGCTAAAGCCCGAACCTGCCTGAGTACCATGGCGATCGCCTTTCGACTCAATCTTCGTTCTGGACACCGCAACTGTAACGGTTTGACACCATGACCGCAGCCCCCATCGAGACACCCCCGAGCGACGCGATCGCTCATCACGACGAAGAAGATCACCGCATGTTCGGCTTCGTGGTGTTCCTGCTGTCGGAAAGCGTCATTTTCCTGAGCTTTTTCGTCGGCTACACCGTCTACAAACTCAACGCCGTCGAGTGGTTGCCCGCTGGCTTTGACGGCCTAGAAGTGCGATCGCCTTTCATCAACACGGTCGTGCTGGTGTCGAGTAGTTTTGTCATTTACATCGCCGAGCGCTTTCTGCATCGCGATAACCTCTGGGGGTTTCGCCTGTTTTGGCTGCTGACGATGGCAATGGGCAGCTTTTTTCTTTACGGCCAAGCGGTGGAATGGAGCGAATTACCTTTCGGGGTGACCGATGGCGTTTACGGCGGTTCGTTCTATCTGCTCACGGGCTTTCACGGGCTGCACGTCCTCACGGGTGTTTTGCTGCAAAGCATCATGCTGTGGCGCTCGTTTCTGCCCGATAACTACGCCGGTGGTGAATTCGGGGTCGAGTCCACCTCGCTGTTTTGGCACTTTGTAGACGTGATTTGGATCGCGTTGTTCGTTCTCATCTACATCTGGCAATAAGATGCTCATCGACGATCGCCATTTCGACATCATCATCGTGGGTTCGGGCGCGGGTGGCGGCACTCTCGCGCAAAAGCTCGCCCCCTCGGACAAACAGATTTTGGTACTAGAGCGCGGCGATCGTATGGCGATCGAAGACCAAAATCGCGCCGACATCGATGTGTACAAAAAAGTCCGCTATCGGTCGCCAGAGCAGTGGTACGACCAAACGGGCGAGCCTTTTTCTCCTCAAGCGAACTACGCCGTGGGCGGGAATACCAAAATCTACCGCGCCACCCTCATGCGGATGCGCGATCGCGATTTTGAAGCGGTACGCTATCAAGATGGCACGGCTCCCGAGTGGCCGCTGAAATACGCCGACTTCGAGCCGTACTACACCGAAGCCGAACACCTCTATCAAGTCCACGGCGACCACCAGAACGACCCAACCGAACCTCACCACAGCGCCAGCTATCCGCACGCGGCTTCTGCCCACCCCCGCGTGATGCAGCCGATTGTCGAAAAAATCGCTGCGGAAGGGCTGCACCCCACCCCACTCCCCGCCAGCTTGACCAAAAGAATTGACGATCCGACTGGAGATGCGGAAGTCTTCGGCATCGATCGCGCTCTCCAACACGACAACGTAACTTTGCAAACGAACGCCAAAGTCGTAGAACTCCACACCAGCGCGTCAGGTCGCGCAATCAAGGGGGTTCAGGCCATCGTCGGCAATCAGTCCGTGATGTTTTCCGGCGATATCGTCGTGCTTGCCTGCGGTGCAGTAAATTCAGCCGCGCTCATGTTGGATTCGGCCAATGAAAAGCATCCCGACGGTCTCGCGAACGGGTCGGGGATGCTGGGTCGCAATTTAATGAAGCATCTGATGACGGTCATCGTGGAGCGGGGAGCCGCTAGGAATAAAGGCACGTTTCCCCCCAGCGTCAGCATTAACGACTTTTATTGGGGCGATCGCGATTTCCCTTACCCAATGGGTCACATCGAAAACAGCGGCGGCCTCCTGCAAGACTTGATTTTTGCCGAATCCCCTCCCTTGCTCTCGGTGATTGCCAGCGTGCTACCCGGAGCGGGATTGCAACAGCTCGTGAAGCGATCGATCGGCTGGTGGGCGCAAACGGGCACGCTCCCGAATCTCAACAACCGCATTTACTGGCAAAAAGACACCCACTTCGGCAGCAAGCGCAAAAAGCTGCGCTACGAATTCACTCCCAACAACGTCGAAGCCCACGATCGCCTCGTCTATCGCTGGATGGGAGTGTTGAGAGACATGGAAAACAGCGGAATTGGGTTGCGATCGGGGTCGCTCTATCCGCGTGGAGAATCCCCCATTCAAGTGGTGGGATATCAATGCGGAACCGCTCGCATGGGAACCGACACAGCCACCTCCGTTCTGGATATCAACTGCCGAACCCACGAAATCGAGAACTTATACGTAGTAGACAGCAGCTTTTTCCCCTCGTGTGCGAGCGTGAGTCCGGCATTAACCGTGATGGCAAATGCATTGCGAGTTGGAGACCATTTGACCTGTAGTTAGCATTGTTATCAACCGCGAGATTACGCCGCAATTAATCCGCTGTGACGCAAAAGGGCTTCTGTACTGGGTTCTCGGCCTCGGAAGGCTTTGAAGATCTCCATGGGAGACTGGCTGCCCCCCAACGCCAGCACCGTTTCGCGGAACCGCTTGCCAGTAGCCGCGATCGCCACTTCGTCCTCCAGTCCGGCTTCTTCAAATGCAGCAAACGCGTCAGCGCTGAGCACTTCCGCCCACTTATAGCTGTAGTAGCCCGCCGAATAGCCCCCCGCGAAGATGTGGCCGAAGGCGCAGAGGAAAGCATCTTCGGGCAAGGGGGAGAGAACGGTCGTGGTCTTGGCAACGCGATCGCGCACGTCCTGTACAGTTTCCGACCCACCCGGCTGGTAGGTGTGATGCAATTCGAGGTCTAGGGTGCTGAAGTGGAGCTGTCGCAGCATGGCCGTACCGCTCATGTAGGTGCGAGCCGCCAGCAGTTTTTGATAGTAATGCTCGGGCAGGGTCTCGCCAGTTTCGTAGTGTTTCGCCATGCCGAATAAGGTGGCGCGGTGATAGCACCAATTCTCCATAAACTGACTGGGCAGCTCGACCGCGTCCCATTCGACGTTATTGATGCCAGCAGCGCCGGGGTAGTCGATGCGCGTCAGCATGTGGTGCAGTCCGTGGCCGAATTCGTGGAACAGCGTTTCCACTTCGCCAAACGTCATCAGACTGGGCTTGCCATCCACTGGAGGGGTTTGATTGCAGACCAAGTAGGCTACGGGTAAGCGAGTGCCTTCAGCAAGCTTGGCGCGATTGATGCAGTCATCCATCCAGGCACCGCCGCGTTTTTCGGCAGGACGGCTGTACGGATCGAGATAGAAATAGGCGATCGCCTTTCCATCGGCATCTGAAATCTGGAAGTACTTCACGTCAGGATGCCACACGGGCGCGCCACCGTCCGCCGGAGACACTTTGACCCCGAAAATGCGCTCTACCAAACCAAAGAGTCCGTCTAAGACCCGAGGTAAGGGGAAGTAAGGCCGCAGTTCCTCGGCGCTGAACGCGAATTTGGCTTCGCGCTGGCGCTCCGACCAATAGCTGATGTCCCATTGCTTCAGGTCGTTGCTTTCGGGCGCGCCCTGTTCGGCGGCGAAGGCTTTCAACTGGTCGAGGTCGGCTACGGCTGCGTCATAGCTCGCCGATCGCAAAGCTTCCATCAGATCGAAAATGGCATCGACCGACGGAGCCATCTTGCTGGCGACGCTCAGTTCAGCAAAGGTTTTGAAGCCCAAGAGTTCGGCCTTTTCTTGGCGCAGTTCGAGAATGCGATCGATCAGGGGGGCATTGTCTAGCTCGCCCGACGAGGCGCGGCTGATGTATGCCTTGTAAGCTTGCTCGCGCAAGTCGCGGCGAGTGCTGTATTTCATGAAGGGGCCGAAGCTGGGAAAGTCCAGCGTCAAGCGCCAGGGGCCGTTTTCGGGGGTCGCGTTCTCTGCGCCCGCATCGCGAGCTGCTTGAGCTGCCAGCCCCAGCCAACTGGGGGGCAAGCCGTCCACTTCCGCGGAGGTGGTGAGGGTGAGGCTGAAGGCTTTCGTCGCATCCAAGACGTGATTGGAAAACTGGGTGGACATTCCCGCCAGCTCCATTTGAATCTCGTTGAAGCGCTTTTGGCGATCGCCTTCTAATCCCACGCCGGACAGTTCGGCATCGCGAATCGCAGAGTCTACGATCCGACGCTGGGCATCGGCAAAATTCGCCCAGGCATCGCTGTCGCGCAAAGCCTTAAAGGCCAGATAGATGGGCTGACTTTGGCCGAGCCGCGTGGCAAATTGCACGACCTGCGGCTGTACGGTTTCATATGCTTCGCGCAGTTCGGGGCTGTTCTTGACTCCCATCAAATGTCCGACAATGCCCCAACTCCAGCTCAACCGCTCGGAGAGGGTCTGGAGTGGCTCCACCAAGTCCGTCCAGGTGGCTGCCACGCTCTGTTCGAGCTGCTCGAATTCGGATTGCAACGTCTCCAGCAGTTGGGTCATGGCGGGGACGACGTGGGCGGGCTGAATCTCGTCAAACGGAGGCAGTCCGCGACCGACCAGCAGAGGATTGGGAGCTGAGGCAACGGTGGCAGCAGTCATAGCGAGAGGAAGCGTTACGGTTCGTCACACCCAGCATAAAGGCGATCGCCCGTTGCTTCCCACTCGCGATCGTCAGTTCGTTTCCAGACTGCTTGCAGACTTCCAGTTAGCTCCGACTAGCCTTGCATGGCTGGCAGCGGGATTGCCGGAAACGGCAGGCTGCGCGTCACTCGCCCCACGCCGCAGATGTGTTGGCGGTAGCGGTGTCCGATCGGATCGTCCGCGTCATCACCGGCCAGTTCGGCGATCGCGTAATCCCACCCGAAGCCGTTGCGCCCCGTTTGAGCCCCCGAGCTGTGCAGAAAGCGACCATCTCCCCAGTACAGAGCGACGTGATCGATACGGCGACCGAGCTGGAAAAAGATCAGATCTCCCGCTTGCAAGCGAGCCATGTCATCCGAAGTTGGAGGGGCTTCGAGGACGGGAGTGCAGAAGTCCGCCTGTTGATACGAATCGCGGGGTAGGCGAATGCCCTGGCTGGCAAAACTGCGTTGGACGATTCCAGAGCAGTCGAAGTTGGGGCCGACCGTGCCGCCCCACAAATAGCGATTGGGCTGCTGCGAGGCGCGTTCGGCGTAGTCCAAAATGGCAGGGAGGCGATCGCGGATGTCGTCGGGTGTCAGGGGCGGCGACGAGTTGGGCAGACTAGGGACGGGTTGGCTCTGCGGGCGATCGAGGTAGCGGGCGGGGATGAAGCCTTCGTACCCATCTTCGAGCAGTTGAACGCGCGCAACTTGGGTGTTGCTGCAATACTCGACAACACAACCGTAGCGACCCGGCCACAGTTGGGTGGCAAGTCGCTGGCAATCCGCCGAGTCAAACACGTCCAGGCTAGTTAGACTTTGGAAGAGTGTGCCGAGGGAAGGGGGGGCAGTCATGGAGGCGGTGATGGAGGCTACCAGGGATACTAGCCCGGATTTGCAGCAGAGGGTTGACAGCGCCCTGGCGATGCTCGTCGATCGCTTCGAGTTCGACCCCGAAGCCATTGCCCTCGCCCTCGTCGATTTGGAACCCAAGCCCAGCGTGTGGGCGCATCATCAAGGCGATCGCCTGTTTTATCCCGCCAGCATCATCAAGCTGTTCTACGGCGCAGCCGTTCGCGTCTGGGAATCAGCCGGAAAGCTCACCGTGACCCCGGAAATCGAGCGGGCGCTGCGGGACGCGATCGTGGACTCTAGCAATGATGCCACCAGCCTGTTAGTGGACGTGCTAACGGGAACCCACTCCGGCCCCGAACTGAGCGGGATCGCATACGAGCACTGGCAAGAGCGCCGTCACGTCGTGACGCGCTACTTCAATCACATCGGCATTCCCGGTAATTTTTGCCAGAAAACCTGGTCGGACGGGCCTTACGGACGCGATCGCCAGTCTTACGGTGCCAACAACGAAAACCGCAACGCCTTAACCGCCAACAGTACGGCTTGGCTGATTCACTCGCTGGCGGCGGGACAGGTGGTGTCGCCACAGCGATCGCGCCAACTGCTCCAGCTCATGCACCGCGATCTCGACCCCACCACCTATTGCGACGACCCCCTCAACCAAATTCAAGGATTTTTGGGCGAAGGCACACCTCGCACCGCTCGATTTTGGTCGAAAGCGGGGGAGACGAGCTTTGCCCGTCACGATAGCGCCATGATTCAACTCCCCGGTCGCGCGCCGTATATCGCCGTGGCCTTCGGCAATGGCCCCGAATTCTACACCAACAAAGTCTGGCTGCCAGAGCTATCGCGATTTTGGGCGGCACAGTTTGCAGCAACAGCTTCAGAGGAGACGGCGTTGGCAGCATCTCACGTTGCCGTTTGAGGTCGTGGCTATCTGAGGCAGAGAGCGATCGCCAACCCACGAATTCATGGCGATCCCACCTCGCATGAGCGATCGCCTCAAGTCCTCCATCGCAGTTGACGATCGCAAAGGCTCGCAGTTCAATAGGAGCCTGCCCGCGACCGAACGGAGCATGACAGACGCGACTCCATCCTCGTCCCCGTCCCGTCAGACCGAATTTTGGCAAGGGGCGCGCGCCAGCATTCCACTGATGGTGGGAGCGGCTCCCTTCGGCATTATTTTTGGAACCCTTGGGGCGAGTAGCGACCTCTCGGTGTGGGGCACTCTGGGTATGTCGGCGATCGTATTTGCGGGGTCAGCTCAGTTCATCGCACTGGGCTTATTCGGTGTCGGCACGCCTATTATTTTGATTGTTCTCACCACGTTCATCGTGAATTTGCGCCACGGACTGTATTCCCTGGCGCTGATGCCGCACGTCCAATCGCTGTCGCAACGGTGGAAAATTCCACTCGCGTTTTGGCTGACCGATGAAGGGTTTGCGGTGGTCATCCAACGCTACCAGCAAAGCGATCGCTCCCCTCACAAGCATTGGTTCTACTTCGGTGCGACCAGCCTGTTTTACCTGAATTGGCAGCTCTCTACGGTGTTGGGAGTCACCGTCGGTCGCGCCATCCCCGACGCAACGGAATGGGGATTAGATTTCGCCATGACCGTCACGTTTATCGGCATGACGCTGCCCTATCTCA
This sequence comes from Cyanobacteria bacterium J06639_1, assembly GCA_039818705.1. Classification (GTDB taxonomy): domain Bacteria; phylum Cyanobacteriota; class Cyanobacteriia; order Thermostichales; family PCC-7336; genus JBCBTL01. The sequence continues at coordinate 209 of JBCBTL010000040.1, read as the reverse complement.
AAACTCGCCCGATGCTAGCTGCTGCCGCGACCGCTGGCATCGTTGCCCTACTCGCCCACGGTCTGCCCCATCAGTTGGGGCTACTCGTTGCGGCGATCGCCGGAGTAATTACTGGAGTTTGGCTGGAAAAAAGGATGGCGGCATGACAATTTGGCTGGTAATCGCGGGCATGTTTCTGGTCACGTTCGGCGTGCGGTACAGCATGTTTG
>JBCBTL010000039.1:0-10360 GCA_039818705.1 Cyanobacteria bacterium J06639_1 | reverse complement strand
TGCCCGGCGTTCCCGAGATGCCCAGCGTTCCCGAGATGCCCAGTGCCGACGACGCACTTGGTGCCGTTGCTTCGGCGGCTGGAGGCACCTCGCTATCTGCGCTGTTGGGCGATGCCGAACCCGCAGCCCCCGAACCCGCAGAAGCAGCGCCCGAACTTTCCGATCTCTTCGGCGGCGAGTCGATGGATGCGGGTGCCGTCACGGACGACCTCGCGAGTGCGTTCGACCCCAGCAGCTTGGAAGACACCAACGTTGCGGCTGACTTTGCTGGCCTGTTGGACAATGCCCCCGAGATGCCTGCATCGGTGGACGAAGCCGCAGCCGCGCTACCCGACGACGTGCAGGAGCTAACCGACTTGTTCGGCGGCGGCGCAGACGAGTCTGATGCCCCCACGGACTTGGGCGCTCTGTTCGGTGCGGCGGAAAGCAAAGACTAGCGATCGCCTCTTGCGAGTGCAGATTTCAAAAGGGCTGACATAGTTTTGTCAGCCCTTTTTGCTGTCGTTGTGTTGCGAATCGAGTGGGTCAGCAGAGGTAGCTCAGCCCGCTCGAAGTTCGGGCTTGGGCTGGCAAAGGGCTGCGGTGGCCGGGTCGAAGGTGTCAGCCTCTTCCTGGCGATCGAGGGCCTGCATGGTGTCTTTGCGGGTGGATTGGAGCGTGGTGCGCGCGGCAGGGGATTCGGTCGCGATCGCCTCGGCCTCTCCTGGCCCCAGTCCCGAGGCCAGTTTGCACACTTGATGGAAGGTCGAAAGATGCAGCGGCATGACTTCTGCCGTTGCGTCGGGAGCGATGGTCAATCGTTCGCCTACTTGCAGCGTGAAAGTCTCTCCGGTCTCTTTGAGGCGCACCGTCACCGGAGCCGTGGCGGAGTCTGACGTGCTTTCGACCAGCGCCCCAATGAACGTCTCCTGAGTGGTGGCATCGTGCTTCACCCAAACAATGCTGCCGTTGGATTCAACGACCGCGTCAGGGGTGATCACCGTACCGCCTTCGCTGCCGGGAGGGAACATGACGATTGTGGTGCCGCTGTCGAGTTCGAAATTGCGGGTGCCTGGCACGAAGCGAAAGATAGAATTCGCTCCGAGACGAGCCAGCGATCCTTCGTTGAAGAGTAAATCGGCACGAGACTTTGGCTTGGTAGCCAAACTATCGAGCGGCACCAGAATATCGTCTAGCTGAGCCGGGCGCGGCTGTTGATTTTTGGGAATCAGCTCGACTTGATTGACCAGTTTGTACACTTCAGCCCGAGTGAGGAGCGTGCCGCGATTGGCGATCGCGGGAGCCCCAGCGATCGCGCCTGCCAAAACGAACGAACCCAACCATCCTTTCCAGCCCGACCGAGTGCGTGACATCGTGACGATCTCCTGTCAAAGACGAGCGCGCGTGTTTGAACCGCTCTTATTGTACTTATCGCCTCGGCAACGAAACTTATGCTGCGTCCAGGAGCGATCGCCCAAACTCCACTGGAACAGGCAGTCTCTCGCCCGAACGTGCTTCGCGTCACGCAGGTTTCGCGCTAAGACCGATAAAGATAAACATCACATTTGCGCGTGTCGAAGCAGGGATGATGAATGGACGACGAGTGTTGTGCTTGGGGTTGGCCGCCCTAATCGCCTGTGCGCCTAGAGCGGCTCTGGGGCAAGCCCATCATCGCGATCGCCCCGCTATCTTCGCTCGAACGCGATCGCCGTTAGAAGAAGCGCGAGAGCTAGTCGAAGCCGAGCGCTATGCCGAAGCCGAACGCCTTCTTTTGGACGAGTTAGCGCGCCAGCCGGATTTGGCATCCAAGCGACAGACTGACATCGAGCTCTTACTCGGGGCGATCGCGTGGTACCAACGAGATTTTGCGACTGCCCGCAGTCGCTATCGCGAAGGGTTGCGCCGGGTGCCGACCTCGGTGCCAGCCCTCGTGCGGCTGGGATTGCTCGATTACGAAGACGGGCAACGCGATCGCGCCCTAGACCGCTGGCAAGCCGCACTCGACATTGACGACAGTGCCGCAGACGCGCAGTTGGCCGTGGCGATCGCCCTCGACGACCTCGGCGATCGCGAGGCAGCACTCGAACTCGGCGAAAGCGCGATCCGTCAGGAGGTGAGATACGTCGATCCCGAGTTTTTGCGACAGAACTTGTGGGGGGAGCGGGCGATCGCCAGCGTTGAAGTGTTGGCGGCAGCGGTGTACGAGTACGTCCAGGCGAAAAACGCTGAAGCCGAACGGACGATTGCCGCCATGACGGAGATTCAGTCGCTCAACGAGCAGGTGCAGCAGCTTCACGAGGACGGGCGCACGTCTGACGCGATTCCCTTGGCCGAACGGATGCTGGCACTAACGCGGCAGGCATTTGCTGGCGAACCGACTGTCATCGTTAACAGCGCGAACAACTTGGCGTTTTTGTACGACACTAAGGGGCGCTATCCCGAAGCGGAACGGTTGTATCGAGAGGCCTCGGAGATTTTAGAGGGGGTGTTTGAGGGCGATCGCCCCGAAATTGCCACCAATCTCAATAATTTGGCAGCGCTTTACGACAACCAAGGACGCTACGACGAGGCCGAACAGCTCTACATTCGAGCGCTGGACATGCGGCGGCGATTGTTCGACAGCGACCACCCGGATATCGCGATTAGCCTGAACAATCTGGCATTTTTGTACGACAACCTAGAGCGCTACGACGAAGCTCAGCCGCTCCACCGCGAAGCGTTAGCCATGTTGCAACGGCTGTTTGAAGGCGATCGCCCCGAAGTTGCGACGAGTCTGAACAATTTGGCTGCGTCTTACAGCAATGCGGGACGGTTCGACGAAGCTGAGCCGCTCTATTTACAGGCATTAGAAATGCGACAACGGTTGTTCGAGGACGGCCATCCCGACATCGCTCTGAGCTACAACAACTTGGCCTCGCTGAATGTCAATCTCGGTCGTTACGACGAGTCCGCTCGGCTGTTCGAGCGCTCTTTGGAGATGATGCAAGCGCGATTTCCCGACGCGCATCCGTGGGTGGCGTTCAATTTGAGCAATCTCGCGGCTGTCTACGAAGCGACTGGGGAATACGCGAGATCGCTTGACCTCTCGCTGCGCGCCGCCGACGTAGAAGAGCAAATGCTGGCCGCAAACTTAGTGACGGGTTCCGAACGCCAAAAGCGCCAGTTCCTCAATCTATTTCGCCGCCGAACTCACAGTGCAATTTCCTTTCACTTGCAGTCCGTGCCGAGCGATCGCGCGGCTGCCGAACTCGCCTTCACCACGCTCCTGCGCCGCAAGGGACGGGTATTGGATGTCATGAGCGCCAGTTTGACTCGCGTGCGTCAGACCTTGAATCCCGACGATCGCGAGCGGTTCGATCGCCTTTCCCAGCTCTACGAGCGCATCAGCAGCTTGAAGGCGGGGGCAGAAGGAGAGCGCGATCGCCTCGAAGATCTCGAAGCTGAAGCCGAAGCGTTGCAAAAAGACCTGTTCGATCGCAGTGCCGCCCTTCGCCGCGAACTGACTCCGGTGAACATCGACGACGTGCGCGAGGCTTTACCAGAAGACGCAGCGCTGATCGAATTCGTGGAGTACGCTCCCTTCAACGCCCGCGCCCGCCTGCGTTCCAAACGCTACGGCGCTCCCCGCTACGCTGCCTACATCCTTTTGCCCGACGGCACGCTTCACTGGCAGGAGCTAGGCGATGCAGCGGTCATCGACGAGGCAATTCGCAACTTTCACCTCAATTTACGCAGATCGTGGGAAGCATCGGGGCGCGATCTCTACGATCGCCTTTTCGCTCCGCTGGAATCCAAACTCGGCGACGCGACCCACCTGCTGCTCGCCCCGGACAGCGCTCTCAATCTGCTACCCTTCGCCGCCCTAATCGACCCCGATAACGACTACCTGATCGAGCGTTACCGCCTCACCTATCTCACCTCCGGTCGCGATTTGCTGCGGCTAGAAACTGCCCCCGACCCGCTGACTCCACCACTCCTGCTGGCCGACCCCGTTTTCGAGTCCACTCGTCCGACTATGCTCGCCCCCAATCCCGAACGTCAGCAGCGCTCCGCGAGTCTGACGGACGTAAGTTTTGGCGCGCTGACCTACGCCAGAGAGGAAGCCGAAGCGATCGCTCCTCTCTTCCCCGGTTTGCGGACTCTTACGGGAACTGCGGCTACTGAAAACGCCCTCAAACAGGCTCGCCGTCCCCAATTTCTCCACGTCGCCACCCACGGATTTTTTGAAGGCGATCGCCAGGCGATCGAACCGCAAGATTCCGATCTCACCCCCGAACCGTACCGGGGCGAAAATCCGCTGTTGCTTTCGGGGCTAGCGCTGGCGGGGTTCAACGATCGCTCTAGCGGCAGCGAGGATGGCGTGCTGACGGCACTGGAAGTGTCTGGCCTCGATTTGCGCGGCACAGAATTAGTGGTGCTGTCCGCTTGCGATACGGGGTTGGGCAATATCGAAAGCGGTGAGGGGGTGTACGGTCTCCGGCGCGCGTTCGCGCTGGCGGGAGCGCAAAGCCAGGTGATGAGTTTGTGGAATGTCGACGACGAATCGACGAAAGATTTGATGGTGAAGTTTTATCAGCACTTGCAGGCAGGGGAAGGGCGCAGCGAAGCTTTACGTCAGGTGCAGCTCGACATGCTCGCCGACCCGTATTGGGAGTCTCCCTATTTTTGGGCGGCATTCATTCCCACTGGAGACTGGCAGCCGCTCGACTTTGGTGGCGATCGCTGAAGAAGAGGCGATCGCGGCGATACGAACCCACGTCGAACCCGAGCAGATCGACACGCCACAGAAAAAGTCTTAGCGATCGCGGCATATTTCGCGGACGAGCGGTCTAGTCATTGACGAGGACACAATACATCTCTGTTTTCGGTGTTCGGGAGACGTGACATGGCTTTTATTCAAGGTAACGACGGTATCGCGATCGCGTTGGGTAATAGCAACGTGGATAAGCTGAGCGAAAGACCCGATTGTAGCCCTCGTGCAAATCATACGAGCTACGAACTTGGCGTTGAAGATTTCGACCGGGAGGGTTCGGCTGAAGAACGCGATCGGGGCATTATTCTCATACATCACGCCACGGAAAGCACTGGCGATCGAAGCATCGCAGCGATTCGAGATTTGACCTACGGTAATACTCAAACCGTAGATTTCTTCGGCGGTGTTGGAGATGACTTTTTAGATGCTGCGCTAATTTTTTAGTTGCTATTCAAACTGACAAGAAGACTTACCTCAAATGCACTCCCGAGAAGAATGTCTTTCTTGGGAGTTTTTTGTACGTCTGAGCGAAATGAAAGCCAAGATGGATAATCTCCAAAAGTGATATAAAATACCGCATATTTTTTCGTCTTTCGCCGTAGACACCGATGAGGACATCAGACATCCGTCTTTCTTCAGTGTTCGGGAGACAATATCTCATGGTTTTAGTTCAACAAGGCAACAACGAAGACAACCTCATCCAGGGTAGTGATGAAGTTGATTTGTTGTTGGGTAGCGGCGGCAATGACACGATTATTGGCAACAAAGGCAATGACTTTATTTTTGGTGAAGAGGGCGACGATCGCCTGATTTGGAACAACGGCGACGGCAGCGATCTCATGCGTGGCGGCGATGGCGACGACGTGGTCGAAGTCAACGGCGCAGGTGGGGTTGGCGACGAATTTAAACTCGGTCAAAATGCAGGCGGCCAAGCCCTATTCGATCGCCTCAACCTCGGATTATTTCAATTGGATATTGACGATGTCGAGCGCATGGAAATTAACGGCGGCGGCGGTGACGACACCCTCACGCTCGAAGATTTATCCGCAACAGATTTACAATTCATTCAATTTTCGGGGGGCGACGGCGACGACCTATTCGACGGCACCCAAGCGGCGATCTCGATCGAGGCCAAAGGTGGCAACGGTAACGACACTCTACTCGGCAGCAACTCGCGAGACGTGTCCGACACCCTCGAAGGGGGCAACGGTCGCGATATTTTGATCGGGAATTTCGGCGATGACCTCAAAATTGGCGGCAACGGCAGCGATCGCTTTATCTGGAACAACGGCGACGGCAGCGACACGATGGAAGGCGGTCGCGGGTTCGACACGGTGGAAGTCAACGGCGCTGACGGCGCAGGGGATGACTTTTTACTTGAAGCCGACGGCCAGCGGGCGCTCTTCCAGCGGCAAAATCTCGGCTTATTCCAACTGGATATCGACGATGTGGAGCGCATGGAAGTCAATGGCGGCGGCGGAGACGACAGCCTGACCGTAGCTGACCTCAGCACTACCGACGTTCGCGAAATCGATTTCGACGGCGGCGCAGGCAACGACAAATTCGACGGCAGCGCTGCAACGCAAAGACTGAACGCCAACGGCGGTGCAGGTGACGACGCGCTGCTCGGCGGCAGCGACAGAGATCGCTTTGAAGGAGGCGACGGCAACGACCTCATGCGCGGCGGCGACGATGTCGATCGCCTGTTCGGTGGCAGCGGCAACGACATCATGCTCGGCGACAAGGGTGACGATCGCATGTTCGGCGACGACGGCGACGATCGCCTGATTTGGAACAATGGCGACGGCAGCGACAGGATGCGTGGCGGTCGCGGATTCGACACGGTGGGAGTCAATGGCGCTGACGGCGCAGGGGACGAGTTTGTCCTGCAAGCCAACGGTCGCAAAGTCTCCTTCGCTCGGCAAAACCTGGGTTTGTTCGAGCTAGACGTAGCCCAAGTTGAAAGCTTCGAGATTAACGGCGGCGGCGGCGATGATTCCCTGACCGTGGGGGATCTCGATCGCACGGATGTCAGCAAGGTCAGCTTCAACGGCGGCGATGGCAACGATGTCTTCGACGGTTCCGCATCGAATACGTCATTGTTCGCGCAAGGCGGAGCGGGCGACGACACTCTCATCGGTGGCACGGGCGACGACATCCTCATCAGTGGCGGTGGATCTAACCAGCTCGTCGGTGGCGCAGGCAACGACACGCTCATTAGCGGCGGCGCGGGACCTAAGGGATTTATTAACGTGCTGACTGGAGGAGAAGGCAGCGATGTCTTCGTCTTCGACAACAGTCCAGGTTTTGCCGTCCTCACAGACTTCGACGTCAGAGAAGACACCCTCCAGTTCGTCGACTCCGTCTCCGACTTCGTGCTGGGCAGCTCCAACGGCAACACGTCGATCTACATGGATACCGACAACGACGGCATTGCGAGCAGCAGTGACGAATTGGTCGGTGTTGTCATGGGGCAAGCGAGCCTCGATTTGAACGCGAGCAACGTCGAGTTCGTCTAAACCGGCTCGATCGATCCGGTTCGATTCAATTCCCTGATTTTCCAAGCAAGACACGCGAACGGCGAGGCGCTTCCCCAGGCGCCTCGTTTTTTTGGGCGGTTGGCCTACTTATTCTGTGGGAACCGTCACAATTGTTCGCACCCCGTGGTGTTTGATACGTTTGGGGATGTAACGTCGAGTTCGCGAAAATCCCATGATGAGACGCACGATCGCTCGCTATTTAATGCCCGCTTTCATCGCGTTAGCTGGCGCGATCGCCCCCACCCCGGCGCGATCGGTGGAGTTCGAGGCGCAAGCGGTAGACCCGTCCCGCTTCATCCTCGTGGCCGCATCTCGCAACCTCAACGACCATCAGTTCATCATCCTGGAGCAAATTTCCGACCAACAGGCATGCTGGATGGAGTCGGGGGAAGCGCCGACGGCAGTAGACCCGCTGCTGCTGAATTTCGACTTCACGGGCATCTGCGGGCGCAGCATCGACAGCAACGGCTATTCAATTCGGGTAGACGGTCGCGACCTCGCTCTGGACTACAGCCTGCGAGTGGTACGCCAAGGCAACCAACTGATTCTCGTGGCGGGCTCGAATAATGACTTCGGTGCCGACCTGATTCCCCTCGGGCGCTCCTACGGCATTAGTCCGTCCGGCTACACCAAAATCCTGCTCGACCCCGGCTGGCGCTTGGCGCGGCGCACCTATCAAGACACGCTGCTGGGGCACATCTACATCACCACCGACGAAATTACGAACTGAGACTACACGCTGAGCTATTGCGCGATCGCCCCGGCGTTGAAAGCAGGTTAAAGTCTTACTACCGCACGGTCAGAAGCCGTCCGGCACACCTCTGTTTTCTGACGCGATGACCCCCGATCTTCCCCGCTTCCGCGACCTGAGCGCCCAAGGCAATTTCATCCCCGTCTATCGGGAATTAGTGGCCGATCTCGAAACTCCGGTGTCGGCGTGGTATCGCGTGTGCAAAGGTCGCCCCTACAGTTTTTTGCTCGAATCGGTGGAAGGGGGCGAAACCATCGGGCGCTACAGCTTTTTAGGCTGCGATCCGCTGTGGGTGCTCGAAGTACGCGGCGATCGCTCGGTCAGACGCGATCGATCCGGTACAGAAACAACCTTCACGGGCGATCCCTTCGTCGCCTTAGCGGAAAGTCTAGCCCCCCTCAAACCCGTCCACCTACCCGAACTGCCCGCCAGCATCGCCGGGATGGTGGGGTACTGGGGCTATGAGTTAATGCGCTGGATCGAACCCAAAGTGCCCGTGTTCGACGGCGATGAGAACGATTTACCTGACGGCCTCTTTTTCCAAATCGACAGCATTCTCGTTTTCGATCAGGTGAAGCGCAAAATCTGGGCGATCGCCTACGCCGACCTGCGCGAGGCCGAACCGGAAGCGGCGTACGAAGAAGCTTGCGATCGCCTCCAAGTCCTAGTTGATAAACTCACCGCCCCCCTCGCCACCGATCGCCTCGCCCTCGACTGGCAACCCCCCGGCAGCAACCCGATCGCCTATACCGACAGCGTGCAGCCGGAAGACTTTTGCAAACAGGTGGAAACCGCCAAAGAGTACATCCGGGCGGGAGATATTTTCCAAGTCGTCCTTTCCCACCGCCTCACCTCGCCTTTTTCCGGCGAACCGTTCTCGCTCTACCGCGCCCTGCGCACCATCAATCCATCCCCCTATATGGCCTTTCTCCAGCTCGGGGACTTTCAGATTATTGGTTCCAGCCCAGAGGTGATGGTCAAACTCGATCGCATTGGCACTGACACCACCGCCACCGTGCGACCCATCGCCGGAACCCGCCCGCGCGGACGCACGGCTGAAGAAGACAAAGCCTACGAAGTCGAGCTGTTGGCCGACCCGAAGGAACGCGCCGAACACGTCATGCTCGTCGATCTGGGACGTAACGATTTGGGTCGAGTGTGCGAACTGGGTTCGGTCAGCGTGGACGAGCTGATGCGGATCGAGCGCTACAGCCACGTCATGCACATCGTTAGCAACGTGGTCGGGCAACTGAAAGGCGATCGCTCCGTGTGGGATCTCTTCAAAGCCACCTTCCCCGCCGGAACCGTCAGCGGCGCGCCCAAAATCCGCGCCATGCAAATCATCCACGAACTCGAAGGCCTGCGACGCGGCCCCTACTCCGGTGCTTACGGCTACTACGACTTCTCCGGCCAGCTCAACACCGCCATCACCCTGCGCACCCTCTGGACTCGCAACGGCGAAGTTTGCGTCCAAGCTGGAGCAGGGATTGTGGCCGATTCCGACCCGCAAACGGAATACGAAGAGACGTTAAACAAAGCGCGAGGGATGTTGGAGGCGATCGCCTTCGCCACCCAAAAGCCACAGTCCTAGTTCGAGCGTGACTCGTAGAGCGAACGTTCATCTCTTTTGCAAGCGATCGCGATCGCTGAGGATCTTATCGAGATCGCGGTGAATGACTTATGACACGATTGAGTCTGCAATGTGGCAGACCGGTTGAAAGGTAGACAGGAGGTTCCGCAGTCGTGATGAAATGTTTTCGGTTGAGCTGGACGGCAGCAGCGGCGATCGCGATCATTATCGGCTGGGTGGCTCCTGTGGAAGCCTCCGAACTGCGCTGCGGCTGGCTGCACAACCCTACCCCCGCCAACTGGTGGCTCGACGATCGCGACGGCTCGTGGGAAATTTCCGTGCAGGGGGGAGGCAGCGCGCGCGGCATGGAGAATCTGCCCGACGTTCCCGAGCGCGATTACGTCCGCACCAACGGCAACTACGGCTACAGTTGCGCGTGCCTCGATGTAACTACGACACCGCGGTTCAGCATTTTGACCGTTCGCACCAGCGAGTCGCTGCCGCTCAAACAATGTCTAGAAGATCCGAATTTGCCTGACGTGAATTGGAAATGAAAAGATGGTATGACCAGCGCCATCAGGCATTTCGGGATTCCAAGGACAGGCACTTTACCGTCATATGGCCCCAGAGCAGACCAAATTGTATGCGCTGAGTTCGACTCACTTCAAACCCAGAAGTCTCAAAAAGCTGCAGAAGTTCAGCAAGGGTATAGCATTGCTGATGTGCTGGGTCGAGAAGTTTCAGAATCCAATCGCATACTCTGCACA
>JBCBTL010000038.1:0-10389 GCA_039818705.1 Cyanobacteria bacterium J06639_1 | reverse complement strand
GAGAATTTAGCCAATCCACTCCCGGCCATTTTCATCGCTCATGCTTGGGATGGTTTAAACGCGCCCATCGAAAAGATTGCTCGACGTATCGCGCAACTCGGATATGTCGCTGTTGCCGTTGACGTATACGGCCAAGGGATTCGCGGAAATCCACTGGGAGACAACTCGCATTTGATGGCTCCTCTGCTCCAAGATCGGCGTGTTTTGCGCGATCGCCTTCAAGCTGGTTATGCGGCGATCGGTGCAATGGACGCGGTGGATTCGACCCGAATCGGGGCGATCGGCTACTGTTTCGGCGGCTTGTGCGCGCTCGATTTGGCGAGGTCAGTGCCGCCGTCACTCAAGGGCGTTGTTAGCTTTCACGGCGGACTTGCCGGATTTGATTTGGCAGACACGAGGCCGATTGAGGCTGCCATTCTGATCGAACACGGCTGGGACGATCCCCTCGCCCCGCAGGACGTTTTTTTGGCCTTCGCCAGTGAAATGGACGAGCGGAAAGCCGATTGGCAAGCGCACGTTCACGGTGGAGCGCTGCACGCATTCACGTTCGAGGCAGCGAATATGCCGGAGAAGGGACTTCAGTACCATGAAGCTGCAGCTCGGCGATCGTGGCGATCGATGGCTACCTTTTTCGACGAAGTGTTCGAGTTGGATGATGACTCTCGCACGAGGGACATCTCTGCTGAGTAATTCGCGGTCGTGGAGTGCGATCGCGTTTCGCTTGAAAAGTATGAAGGAAATGCGATCGCACTCACGAGTTCCTCAAGATTATCGAATACTCTACGAGCGTGGGTGAGAGTCGATGCGGTCTTGCGCTCCCAAATGGCTTCAGGTCAGGCGAACTGAGCGCGGCGATCGCGAACGAAAGGCAGGGTTGGCAGGGAGATAGAGCGATGACTGGGACGAGACAAACGGACTTTTCGCAGTTTTTACCCGAGTGGTCGATACCGAGAGACTTTCTTGAAGTCGCTCTGCGCCGCCAAGAACGCATTCTAGAGTCTGAAGACTCGATTCGATATCAACTCGGCCAGTTGACTCGGGCTGATATCGATCGCCTATTCGGTTGGCTCGACTGCCCGTAATGCCAGGATTTGTGCTCGAACGCGGCGTTCGGTCGCCCTTCGAGTTGGCACGCTAATCGACCTCACTCGTTTTCTGCAGTAACAGTGTCCTCTACGGAGGCCGCTAATTTGTCATTCGCGGGTGGCATATGGAAGCTGCTCGGCTTGTTCTCAACCGTCGCGCCGCCGTGAATCATGGCTTGAATCGTGCTCTCAAAGAAGGTGTACGGGAACGGCGTGGCTGGTTGACTGACTGCATCGAGGCGCGCTTGCAGCTCGGCTGGGATGTCGAAATCTAGCGCGCCGAGATTGTCTTGAAGCTGGTGCAGTTTGGTCGCGCCGATGAGAACAGAGGCAACGCCAGGACGATTGGCAACCCAGTTAATCGCCACCTGCGCCATCGATCGCCCTAACTCGTTCGCTACTGTTTCTAGCTCGGCCACGATCGCCCAATTGCGATCGGTGAATTTATTAAAGGCAGGATTGCCGCTGTCGGCCAGCATTGCCAAGCGCCCCGCCCCCTCAGATCCACCTTCTTGAGACGGTTTGTACTTGCCCGAGAGCAGTCCGCTGGCGAGCGGCGACCACACCATGATGCTCGTATCGAGGGCTTGCGTCATGGGGACGTACTCGAATTCGATATTGCGTTCCACCAGCGAATATTCGAGCTGAATCGTGCTGATGGGTTCGAGATAGCGATCGCTGGCGAGAGTTTGAGCCTGTGCCGCGTACCAAGCGGGCACGTCCGAGAAGGCAACGTGCCGAACTTTACCAGAGCGCACCAAATCTTTAAACGTGCGCATCACTTCGTCAGCAGGGGTGACGCGATCCCAGGTGTGCAGCATGTAGAGGTCGATATAGTCCGTGTTCAGGCGTTCGAGCGAGCCTTCGACCGCGCGCAGAATGTTTTTACGACCGTTTCCGCCCGCGTTGGGATTGCCGGGGTCGGCGTTGTAGCTGAATTTAGTGGCGATGACGACGCGATCGCGACTGCCACTTTCTTTGACGAACTGACCGAGCAACTTTTCACTATTGCCGTTGGTGTAGAGGTCAGCCGTATCGATGAAATTCCCACCCGCCTCCAGGTAGGTATCGAAAAGCTGGCGAGCGTTAGCGGCATCGGCTCCCCAGCCCCAATCGTCGCCGAAGGTCATCGTGCCTAAGGCCAATCGACTGACTTTAAGACCCGTACGTCCGAGCGTGTAGTAGTTCATGACAGCATCCCTTCTGCGTAAAAGTCCGTTTTGACAAGGCGGTCAGCGCCCTACACTGACCACTATGCAGCGATCGCCTCGTCGCAGCCGCGTCGAAAATTGCTCGTTTTTTGAACGAAATTGCTCCGCCTGTTTGAGTTGCGACCGTAGCGATGACTGATGCTGCCAATCCGATCGTGTTTGTCGATAGTCAAACTCGCGCGCCGAAGCCCGGGGTCGATGCCGGGCGAATTCTAGTGTCGAGTGCGGAGTTGGGATGGCAGGGCGTGCAGCTCGTGAAAGGCGAGAACGAGCACTTCACTCCCGATGACGTGACTGTAGCCCAGCATTACTTCGCAATGAATGTAGGACCTGCCTTCGAGTGGGAGTGGAAAGATGGCGATCGCTTCAAAACCCACCGCTACGAAACCGGGGACGTGTGGGTGAATCCGGCAGGCGTGCCCTTTTCCCATCGCATCGATACCTACAATCAATTCGTCCTCGTCACCATCGACCCGGACAAAGTCGTGGAAGCCCTCGGCGATCGCCTGCATCCCGACCGCCAAGCCTTCCGCCGCCAACATCGCGCCCGCGACAAACAGTTGCAACTGTTGATCCAGGCTTTGCTCGCCGAAGCGGAAGCAGGCGCGCCAAACGGGACGCTCTATGCCGACATGGTGACGACAGCGTTAGCTACTCATTTCGTCAATCACTACGGCATTGAATATTCAGATGTTCGCGATCGCTTACCTGGAATCAGTCGCGGACATATACAACCTGCGATCGACTTTATCGAAGCCTCTCTGACCGACGATTTTAGTCTGGACGAACTGGCCGCGATCGCGGGGTTGAGTAAGTTTCACTTTTCCAGACTCTTCAAGCAAGCACTCGGTCTCAGCCCTCATCAGTACGTCATTCAACGCCGGGTCGAACGAGCGGCGATCGCGTTACGACGTGGTGAGAATACCATCTTGCAAGTTGCTCACCATTTCGGTTTTGCCGACCAATCGCACTTCACTCGTGCATTCAAAAAAGTGAAGGGAGTCACGCCTAAGCAATTTCTCAAATGAGAGAGGATTTGCTCTCTCCAATCACGGAACCAGAGACACAGTAGCTCGCACTCGGTCGAGTCCAGCACCACCCCGTTGGTTAAAGTACTCACTTGACTCTCCAGTCAACTAGAGAGTTTAGGCTAGGTGTGAGCTGAGTTGGAGACGCGCTATGCACGCCGAAGCCGTCACGCTATATCGCATGTCCTCAAACGAGCACGAATGTCCGTGGGGACTGAAAGCATCCAAATTGTTGCAAGAGAAGGGCATCGAGTTTGAAGACATCAAGCTCGCATCTCAAGATGAAGTGACTGCGTTCAAACAGAAGTACGATGTAGCCACCACGCCCCGAATCTTTTTCGGGGACGATCGCATTGGCGGCTACACCGACCTGGCCAAATATTTCGAGGTTGAGGCAGAGTCGGCGGATTACTCTTACACCCCCGTCGTCGCCGTGTTTTCGACAGCGGGGGCGATCGCGATCGCGGCTTCATTAGGAGTCTCTGGCTTCATGGGTGTGGCGCTGTCGATGTTGGCCTCGCTCAAACTGATGGATCTCGACAGCTTTTCTGAAAGCTTTGAAAAATACGACCTCATCACGCAGCGAGTGAAGCCCTACAGCAAGGCGTATCCGTTTCTCGAACTCGGCGTCGGGTTGGGATTTTTATCGGGGGTCGCGCCGTTGGTGACGGGCATTGGCTCGCTGCTAGTTGGCGTTAGCGGTGCGGTGTCGGTCATCAAAGCCGTCTATATCGATAAGATGGCGCTCAACTGTGCGTGCATCGGGGGCAACTCGAAAGCGCCGTTGGGGATTGTCAGCTTTGCTGAAAACGCCATGATGGCCGGGATGGGAGCTGTTTTGATCGGGTTGGCCGGGTCGGCGGCGTTGCCCGAAGCGGTCGAACGTCTCGCCCCCACTCCCAACGCGATCGCCCATATCGAATCTCTATCCCAACAGCACGATTGAGAAGAAGATCGTCCGTGAATGTCATGCCCTCTAACGAAATTGCCCTGATGCCCGACGCAATCGCTCACGGCGGCAGTCACGCTCGCGATCGCCCCGACTCTCCGAGTGCTCCTGCGAAATCTTCTGAGACGCAAGCTGATTCGGTCTCTGAGGTGGGGTCAGGCGATCTCGATGAGTCTGCACGAGCAGGTGAAGAGACGGTGTCGCACGACGAAGCCGAAGGTACGGGCGAATCGGTCACGTCTGAATGTACGCCCTCATCCGCTGCGAGTTGCTCGCCGCAAACGGTAGAGCTGGTGCAATCGAGCGTGGTGGCTGACTCGAACCTCATCGCTCCAGCGGAAGCGTTGGCGGTTTCGTTTGTCGCCGTGCCGTTGATGCTTCACGTTGCCAAACGGTGGTTTCACGCCAAGTAGCCCGATCGCTTAGAGGTTGAGTTGACCCATGCACCTGCGCAAACTTCACGCCACGCTAGCCCCCGTGATGGTGATGCCGTTGCTGGTAACGCTGGTTACGGGGTCGCTGTTTCAAATTGCTGCCGCTGCGGGGCTGGGTGACGACTATTTGTGGCTGTTGGAGCTGCATCGTGGGAAATTCGGTCGCCTCAACTTGGAGTTGGTTTATCCCTTTCTGAACGCCTTCGGCTTGTTGACGTTGGCGGTTACAGGACTCGCGATGTGGTGGCGCACGAAACCCCGCCGCACGTCTTCTCGCTGAGCGATTCGCATTTGCCGTCATTCCGAGACCTGACGATGAAACGCCGACAATTCCTAACATCGAGCGCTGGCGGAGTGGGCGCGTTGGCCTTGACGCAATGTTCGTTGCATCGCGCGTCGTCGTCGCCACGAGGAGCCGATTTGCCTGTAGCCGACGCGATCGCCAGCAGTCGCGACGGGCTGCTCGATGTCGAACTCGCGGCAGCACCTCGTCAGGTGGCTTTGGGCGATCGCGAAGTCACGCTATCAACCTACGGCGGTCGCTTTCCCGCCCCCCGCTTGGAAGTGCGACCGGGCGATCGCGTCCGCTGGCACTTTACGAACCACCTCCCTCAGCCGACCAATCTTCACTTTCACGGCTTGCACGTCACTCCCACGGGCAGCGGCGATAACCCATTTCGCAAGATCGCTCCCGGTAAGTCGTTTACCTACGAATTCGACTTACCTACCACCCATCCCGGCACGCTGGCCTGGTATCACCCGCACCTGCACGGCACGGTGGCCGAGCAACTGTTCGGCGGGTTGGCTGGATTGATGGTGGTGCGCGGAGCGATCGACGAGATTCCCGAAGTCAAAGCCGCACGGGAGGAATTTCTCGTCTTGCAAGATTTCAGTTTCGACGATCGCGGCCAGATCGCTCCTCCAGCAGCGGGGCGGCGCGTCCTCGGACGGGAGGGCGATCGCGTTTACGTCAATGGCGAAGTGAATCCGCAGATCGCGATCGCGTCGGGCGAACTGGTGCGCTTACGGGTAGTGAATGCGTCTCCATCTCGGTTCTATCGCTTGCAGTTAGAAGGTCATCCGTTCCATCTCATCGGCACGGACGGCGGAGCTATTGCTGCACCCGTCGAGCTGGATGAGATTTTGCTGGTGCCGGGGGAACGGATCGACGTGCTGGTGAAAGGCGATCGCGACTCCGGCCAGTTTCGCTTGACGAACTTGCCCTACAGCCGAGGGGGTATGGGCATGATGGGGAGCGGCATGACGGGCAATCGAGGCATGATGGGCGGTCGGGGCATGATGGGGAACGCGTCAGCACGAGAGAGTGACGAGCAAGTGTTGGCGACGGTGACCTACAGCGGGGCGATCGCGCCTCAACCTCTTCCCGAGCGCTTGCTGGCGGTAGATGCTCTGCCCGAGCCGAGCCGCACGCGCCGCTTCACGATGAATCACGGCATGGTGCCGGGATTGGGAATGACCTTTCTCATTAACGGCCAGCCCTTCGATGCCGGGAGAGTTGATACGCGCGTACAGTTAAACGACGTGGAAGACTGGGAGATCGTCAACACGGGCATCATGGATCACCCCTTTCACCTCCACGCCCATCCGTTTCAAATCCTCAGCCGCAACGATCGCCCGGAGCCGTATCGTGCCTGGAAAGATACCGTCCTCGTGCGACCGGGCGAATCCGTGCGCGTGCGGGTCAAGTTCGCCGACTATCCTGGCAAAACGGTCTACCACTGCCACATCCTCGACCACGAAGACCTCGGCATGATGGGCGCGATTGAAGTGATGGCCTGAAGAGGTGGTGCCTGACGTTTCTTCTATTCCCGAGCCTCTGCTCGCCATTGCAAAACCTCAACCGTTGACCGCAGGAGACATCCTGTTTCGTCCGGGCGATCGCGTGCGTGACATCTTCGCAGTCGAAACTGGACGGCTGCGCCTCATGCGTTACGGCGCTGACGGTCGCGAACTCACGCTGTTCGTCGCTCGCGCTGGGGACATCCTGACTGAAGCCGCTTTATTTGCCCAAACCTATCACTGCTACGCCATTGCCGAAGTTGCATCTCAGGCGATCGCGATTCCCAAAGTACAGCTGCTGAACTACCTGCAATCTCATCCCGCTCAGATGATGGCATGGCTGGAGCGCGTGACGCAGACCGTGCAGCAGCTTCGCACTCGCTTGGAATTGCGAAACATCCCCACAGCGCGCGATCGCCTGTGGCATTTTTTGACGCTCAGCGTTCCGGTTGGCGAGCGCGAATGCACCTTCGACCGTCCTTGGAAAGCCATTGCCTCTGAGTTAGGTCTCACCCATGACGCGCTGTACCGGGCGCTGGCTGCGCTGGAGCGACAAGGATTCATCCAGCGTCGGGGGCGCTGGGTTCGATGGCTAGACTACGATCGCGATCGTAGGTAGACCGAGGCACACGCGCTTACAGTGCAGAGGGCTGTAAAAGAGTCAAACCATGCGCGTCAAACCTTTGCTCGTCGTCAGCGGTCTAGCCGCGATCGCCATTGCGTCCGCTGTGACATTCCTCGGTCGCCAGCATCCCAACCCTCCCGGTCACCATGCCAACGGGCACGATGTCGGTCAGCTCCCGACTCTAGTCGGACAGGATGCCTTCGCTGCGGTGGCAGAAATCGTCGCCATGTTGGAACGCGATCGCGCTACCGATTGGGAGCGTGTCGATCTCGATGCCTTGCGCGCTCATCTCATCGACATGAACCAGGTGATGCTCTCTGCTGCTGTCGACACGCGCGACATGCCGGGCGGGCTAGAGATGAATGTGACGGGAGAAGGGAACGCGATCGCCTCCATTCAGCGCATGATTCCCGCCCATGCTGCCGAACTCGACCGAATGGAATGGCTCTCCTCTAGTGCGAGCGAGATCTCTGACGGCGTGCGTTGGACGGTGACGAGCGATCGCCCGTCAGAGACAGTCAAAATCCAGGGGTTAGGATTTGCCGGATTGTTGGTGATGGGAAGCCACCATCAAGCTCATCATTTGGCGATCGCCAGAGGCTCGTCTCCCCACGAGCATTAGGGCGAGCTAGAGATAATCCCGAAACACCTCGGTCTGGCCGTCTTCCGTGAAGCTGTAAACCGAGAACGATTCGCGCTCGTCACCGAACTCCATGCCCGGGGTGCCAATGGGCATTCCCGGTACGGCGATGCCTTTCACCTCGGGCTTTTCGTCGAGAAGCTGCGCGATCGCCTCTGCTGGAATGTGACCTTCCACCAAATACCCGTCAACGACGGCAGTGTGACATGCGGCCAGCTCGCCAGGGATTCCTAGTTCAGTTTTCTTGGCTGAGATATCTTCGACAATTTGGTCGTCTACCGTGAAGCCTTCCGCTCGCATGTGCTCCACCCAGCCTTTGCAGCACCCGCAGGTCGGGCTGCGAAAGGAGACAACCGAGGCTTGTCGAACTTGCGTGCCCTGATGTAAGTCGCGGATCGTTCCTATGGCAACGGGTACGACCTCAGACATCTGGTCGGGAGAGTGAGGCGTGGCGATCGCCACATTTGCCCACGTCGCACTCAGCGTCATCACCGCAAAAGCTCCCGTCAGGACTGTAACGCCGTGATGTCTTGCGAAAGAGGTAAGGATGCGAATCATGCGACGCTCCACTGTTATTTAACTTCGATGGTTTGACTTCGCTCGAGCCTACGCTATCCCACCAAAATTTGTTGTAAAGCAGGTTTGAGGGTGGGATATTGAAACTCATATCCTGCTGCTTGTGCGTTCTTCGGTAATACCTGCTGTCCCGTAAGCACCACTTCTGCGGATTCGCCAAATAAAGCTTCTAGTGCAAAACTCGGCACGGGAAACCACGAGGGACGTGCCATGACTTCCCCCAGAGTTTGACAGAATGCTTCCATTCTTTGCGGATTGGGGGCAGTCGCGTTGAACGTGCCCGACATTTGAGCGTTTGAAATGCCAGCCGCAATTATACCGACCAAGTCATCGCGATGAATCCACGACAGCCACTGTTTGCCCGACCCAATCGGCCCGCCGATAAACGCTTGGAATGGCCCGGTCATTTTGGCTAACGCACCACCCTCGGGCCCGAGCACAATGCCGATGCGTACCTGCACGAGTCGCACGCTTAGATCTTTCACTTTGGCGGCGGCGGCCTCCCAGTCTTTGCAAATCTCTGCCAGGAATCCAGAGCCGGGGTCGCTGTCTTCAGTAAATTCCTTTTGCTCGTCCGCGCCGTAATAGCCAACGGCTGAGGCGCTGACCATGACGCTGGGTTTGGAATCGAGTTGGGCGATCGCCTCCACCAATTTCTCCGTCCCGTCGATCCGACTGAGGCGAATGTCTTTTTTCTTCTGCGGCGTCCAGCGCTCCCCAGCCAAGTTTTCCCCAGCCAAATTCACGATCGCTTCGCATCCCGTCAGCTCGCTCGCCCATTGGCTGGGCGAGAGCGGATCGTATTGGGTTAGCGTCAGTCGGCTTTGCTGCTCGGACGGTAATTTCGCGAACTTTGCTTTTGCTTTTTGAGCACTTCTCGTCAACACTTGGACGGCGTCGCCGCGCTCTAGCAGCACTTCCACCAAGCGACTGCCGACAAATCCCGTCCCACCCGTCACGCACACTTTCATCGCGATCGCCCGAACTCTCTACCAATCGCAGCCTAACGCAATCGGTCACCCGTGTTAGCGGGAATCTCTATCGCAAATACCGCAATAGGAGCAGAGAACCAATCGAGCCGAAGGCGATGTTGTGACTCCAAGAAGCCAGCCAAGGTGCGATCGCCCCCGCCTCCCCCAAACTGCGAGAAATGCTCAGCATGACGTAGTAGACGAATACCAACACGATCGCGAAAGCAATGCTGTTGAAGCGCCCCGCTCGCCTCGCCGGACGCACGGCTAACGGAGCGGCAATCACGACAGCAAAAAAGCTCGCCAGCGGCAATGAAAATCTCAAGTGCCATTCCGTTCGGAGTGCCTCGGTGGGGAGGTTTGACCCCGAGAACGCTTGGATTTGTTGCCTCAGTTCGGTACTGGTCAGCTCCGCCGGAGCGATTTCAGGCTGCATCAGCGTGGCGAGGTCGGCGGAGATTTCCAGGGGACGCTTTTGAAAGGGGGTTTCGGCGATCGCGATCCCCGCGCGATTGTATTGGTGGGCAACGCCATCTTGCAGCGTCCACTGGTCGCCATCCCAACTGGCTTCGCGCGCGTGAATCACCCCTCGTAACGGACTTTCATCCGGCTGTCGCACCGGATTCACCTCCAGGACAGTCACGTCTTGCATGGAGTTTTGCTGCGGATTGACTTGCTTGATGAAAAACCAGAGATTTTCAGGGGTTTTGATGAACACGTCCCGGTTTTGAACGGGATTGGTTTCCGCCAGGATGGAGTAGCGATCGAGGGTGCGAATGCGTTGTTTCGTGAGGGGAACGATGCCGTCGTTGATGCCGTAGGAAATCGCGCTCAGAATCAAACCCAGGATTAAAATTGGGCCGAAAATCCGCCGAAACGGCACTCCCACCGACCGCAACGCCGTCAGTTCGCTGTTGGAACTCAACTTGCCCAGCGTCAGCATGGTGGCAAACAGCGCTGCGACGGGCATGGCCAGCACCGCCGTTGAAGTTTTTATTTCTTACTCCCATAAAGACGAAGAGCTGCGCAAGGAGCTGGATGTCCATTTAAAGGTTCTGGAACGGCAGAAC
>JBCBTL010000037.1:0-10445 GCA_039818705.1 Cyanobacteria bacterium J06639_1 | reverse complement strand
GAGGGCTTTCAGTGCAAAAGCCATGTAGCAAACGAGAATTTAATGCCTCTCGTGACGGATAATGACTGGTGAGGATAGGTGTAGAAGGCAGGGAAAACTAGGACGCTGCCGGTTTGGGGTTTTACTTTGAGGTTTTGGCGATCGAAATAGGTTTCGCCTCCTTCAAAGTCTTGATTGAGATAACCAACGATGCTGACATCGCGGGTGGGCACACCTCGTTGTACTTCTTCTTGACGGCTGGACAGCAGTAAATTGTCAACGTGGCGTTTGTAAAACTCTCCTTCGCGGTAGCGCAGAATCGAGCAGGCTTCTGAGTTGGGGAAACGAATGCCGTAATGCTCGAACAATAAATCTTGGATGGTATTGATTGCGCCGAGCAGCAGTTGGCTGGTGGATTCCAGTAGTGGGTCGGGATCGCCCAGATAGAGTAAGTCGTTACTGCGGATGGGTTTGGCGATCGTATCGACGCCCACCCCTGCCGATCGCATTCCAAAGTGTTCTGAAATCTCGATGACGTGCTGGCAAAGTGACTCGGATAGCAGGTTCTCGATGATGAAAATATCGGGGGCAAGGGGTTCGAGCGCGTGGGGCATAAGAGAGTAGTACCGCGATCGCAATGAAAAACGACGAAGGCGACCGAAAGGCGACCGCGCTTCACCGTTTTATCTTGACAGAATCCGCATGACCGGAGCTTGTCGGTTAGTACTTCGGAATCGACGGATCGTAAGCGTCACCCCAGGCCAGAATACCGCCTTGCAGATTCTTGCCTTCGATGCCTGCTTCCTTCAGAATTGCCAACGCCTTAGCCGATCGCATCCCGCTCTTGCAATGGACGATCAGCTCCGACCCGTTGGTTAGCGCCTTGACTTCCACTACGCCATCGCCGCTCTCAATTTTGGAGAGAGGAATCAGCGTTGCGCCGGGAATCTGGCAGATTTCATATTCGTGGGGATTGCGCACGTCCACCAGTACGAAATCCTTGCCCGCATCCATCCGCTCCTTCAAATCAGCAGGACTGATTTCGGGAATGTCGGCAGTCTTTTCTTGCTCCGCTGCCGCGTCGGGGATGCCGCAGAACTGTTCGTAGTCGATCAGCTCGGTAATGGGTGGCGTGGCTGGGTTCTTCCGCAGCTTTAGCTCGCGGAATTTCATGTTGAGGGCATCGTAGAGCAGCAGACGACCGTTCAGGGTCGTGCCTTTGCCCAGCAAAATTTTGACGGTTTCCGTCGCCTGAATCACGCCGATTAGACCGGGCAGGATGCCCAGTACGCCACCTTCGGCGCAAGAGGGAACCAATCCTGGCGGCGGCGGCTCGGGATAGAGATCGCGGTAGTTGGGGCCGCCCTCGTAGTTGAAGACCGTTGCTTGGCCTTCAAACCGGAAAATCGAACCGTAGACGTTGGGTTTGCCCGTAATCACGCAGGCATCGTTGACCAGATAGCGCGTGGGGAAGTTGTCGGTGCCGTCCACGACAATGTCGTAGTCGCCGAAGATGTCGAGGGCGTTGCTGGCTTCCAAACGGGTTTCATAGAGATCGACCTGACAATAGGGGTTGATTTCTAGAATGCGGTTTTTGGCCGACTGAATTTTAGGTTTGTCCACCCAGGAGGTGCCGTGGATGATTTGACGTTGCAGATTGGAATGGTCTACGACATCAAAATCCACGAGGCCGAGCCGACCGATGCCCGCAGCAGCTAAGTACAGCAGCAGCGGCGACCCCAGACCACCGGAGCCGATGCAGAGTACTTTGCCCGCTTTCAGGCGTTTTTGGCCTTCCACGCCCACTTCCGGCAGGATGAGGTGGCGAGAATAGCGCTCTAGCTCTTCGCGAGAGAGTTCGGTGTTGCTGGTATCGAGATCGAGCATGAGTTAGCCTCCTGCAATGGATGGCACAATGCTGATGGTTTCGCCACCGCTGAGCGGAGTCTCTTGACCTTTGTCGAGATGGCGAATGTCTTCGTCGCCGAGATAGACGTTGACGAAGTTGCGCAACTGACCTTCAGCGTTGTAGAGATGCTTCTTGAGATCTCCGTACGTGGAGGTCAGGTTATCCAACACTTCGCTAATGTTGCTGCCTTCAAGTTCCAAGCTTTCTTGGTTTCCCGTATACGCCCGCAGTGGGGTGGGAATTAACACGGTAACTGCCATACAATCCTCGTCCAAACATTCTGCGGCACGCCCCAGACTCGGGCAAATTTTACACGATCGCCATCGTTCCAGCTTCCGCTACGTCCGGAGATGCCGCCGAGTCTTTTGATACTGACTCGATCGTTTCCGGCTCGGGGCGATCGCTCTCGTCCAACACCCAACTTCTCACATCGCGGGCGCTTCCATCCATGACGTTAACGATGACGCAGGAATACCCCCACGGAAACGCATTCTGGCGATCGAACTCGGACGGAATCGCCGGATGGTTGGGGTGGGAATGATAGGTACCAACGATGCCTAGCTGCTTAGAGCGAGCGTAGTCGAACCCGCGCTTGAACGCCTGCGGATCGATTAAAAAGCGGCGCTCGATCGCCTCGCCATCGTTTAAAGGATTGTCTGCACTCTCCCAAGCGTTGTCGATCGACCAGACTTCGCGAATGAGCTTGTGGGTGACACCCTCCCGCAGTTCGATATCGCCCAACAGCAACCCGCAGCACTCCTGCGGGAAAACTCGCTCGCCGTGCTGTCGAATCGCGTCAATTTGCGCGGGGTTGAGGTGAAGAACCATGAATCTCGCCTATTCCGATCGGAATACTGGACTTAATTTATTTTGGCACGAATAAAGCGCGATCTCGGCCTGTGGAGGACCGGCGATCGCGAGAATCTCGGTTTAGCGCATCTCTGAGAGCGAGCTGAGAACGCGACCGTTCTGGAGCGCTAACCGTTCTAGAACGCCAGGAGCCTAGCAGCAATATCGCGAGGGCACGTCCGGACGCGTGGTGTGGAATGGCTACTAGTTGTCGTTGAAATCGTCTTTGTAATCGTCCCCGCCGTCTTCACCCATCAGGACGCTGATGTCCTCTTCCACCGTTTTGGCTTCGGTCTGAGGCTTCGCATCGATCAGTCGGCCTTCTTGTTTGAGCCAGTCGAGGATCGAAATCGTGTTGCCTGTCGGCAGGACGCGAGCGCGATGGGATTGAGGGGTTTCCAGAAGGGAAGGATTGTCCATGAATGCTATGCCGTACAGAGCGTTGCGGTTTACGAGTTTAGCTCAAATCCCTATGAGGATGCTTCCTGCTCGTCATCGCCGTCATCCACCTTGGGAATATAGTCAGGGCGTTCGGAGTTTTCCCATCCAGCCGGACGCTTGGAGTTGTACCAGGCAACCGACCCCAACCCAACGGCGGCGATAAAACCCACCGCACCAACGGCAAGCGGAGCAACAGGAATTGCGGCGATCGTGACCATTTCGCGTTCGGGTAGCAACAGTTGCTGTTTATCCTCTCACGCTTTGGAATCCGTCTGCGCCTCGCGATCGCTCAGAGCATCGTTCCGACAAAAATCGTCGCTCCAAAAAATCGTCGCTCCAACAAAGACAAGACCGCCACGAAGCGATCGTCAGCACCGAATCGTTCATTTTTTGCAAAGAGCCTATTTCATGTAAAGAAATACCGCAGTTACACCTATGCAGAGATCGATATCACAGCCCAACACAATGTATCGCCAGATACTAAAGCAGTTCAGTTCTGCAGGAGTCAGTCCCATGACTGTGTTAACGAGCGTCCAGCCTCGCCCTGACGTTACGGTTCGCGATCGCGCTACCGAGCTTCGCCGCGCGTTCCCGTCAAGTTGCCCCCTCTCAGCTCGGTGGGTGAAGCGAAATGGCAAGCTGACCTGCGTGTG
This sequence comes from Cyanobacteria bacterium J06639_1, assembly GCA_039818705.1. Lineage (GTDB taxonomy): Bacteria > Cyanobacteriota > Cyanobacteriia > Thermostichales > PCC-7336 > JBCBTL01. The sequence goes on along the minus strand of JBCBTL010000037.1, from coordinate 6,614 downwards.
GCAGCGGTAGTCGCGGATTCGCAAGACACGAAGCGATCGCGAAGGCTGCTCCCTCTGTGGGATCGCACAGTTCTGGCGCAAAGGTGCATATTGCAGCGAGCGATCGCAGACATCATCTAAGTGAAAACAGGCAAGACCCAGGAGGTACCTGTGGCCAATCCCTCCAACTATCTTTATCCGTACCACCGCTATAGAGGACGGTTCGACCCTCAACAGGTGGCGTTTAACGCCAATCTGCAAGAGTTCGCGCAGCGCGTCAGCTACGTGAGCTGCTTGCAAACAGGCGGCAAGCTCACCCCTGAAGATGCGTTCGATCGCATCGCCCATCTTTGGGAGCAGCTCAAGCGCTCCCGAGAAAATCTCTGCGAGGCACGACGACCGTCGCAGCGCTAGACGACCGGAGCGGGTTGGCGGCGATCGCGAGGGTTTGCCAACTCGCCCGGATCTTGAATTTTGGATCTCAAGTTAAGGAGTGAGAGAGAAGCGATCGAACTCCACGACCTCAGAGTCCGGGCGATCGGTGTCGAAGTAGTAGCTGGAAACGACACCCGATGCGCTATTGAAAATGCTAAACGCTGTAAGCGTATTGCTGCTCAGATAGGGTAGCGTGGCTCCCTCCTCATCTTTGAGGGGAGACTCCGTGGGAATGACAGGGGTGAGTCCGTTTGGATCGCCCGTAGCCGCGTAGAGGCCGGGGCGATCGCTCGGCACCTGACGCTTCGTATCGCCGATGTAGGCACCGTACGTATTGCCAACGTTGGATGACTCCAGGTAGTGCGTTCCCGCCGCACTGATAAATCGGTTCCAGAGATGGGAATGGCCGAAGTAGACCAAATTTACGCCTGCTTCTTCCAGTAGGGGTTCGACATCGCGAATCAAGTAGTTCTCGGCGCGGGGGTAGTCGTAGCGAACGGATTGGATGCTGCCGTCGGGGTTGCGGGCGATCGCCTGCACGGGATCGGTGTAGGGGGGCATGATGTTGTCGCCCAGCGTGTGCATGGGATGGTGCAGCATCACGATTTTGTAGCGTGCCTGCTGGAATTCTGAGCTGGCGAGTTCGCGCTCTAACCATTGATATTGCTTGCTGCCTCGGGCGATCGGCTCGAAGATGTGGTTGCCGTAGCCCCAGCGTTCCGGTGCTTCAAGATCGGCAGCACGTTCGCGGAAACGACCTCGGGTTGAGTCAGAAAGAGCGGGCGATCGCCAGATCGTCGTGGCGTAGAGCACCACCAAGCGCACGTCGCCGAACGTAGTGGCGTAGTAGCGAGAATGTCCGGCGGAGTTCGTCGGCAAGCTGAAGATTTCTTCGTAGGTATCGCTGTTGAACGACTGGTTCTTCACCCATTCGGCCGCGATCGCCGGGTCGTCTTGGGGATTTACCACCTCTCGATGAAACTCATATCTCCGCTCGGCGACGGCGCGCGGGACGGGGTCGTTGAATTGAGCGTTGAGTCGTTGCGCGGGATTGAAACGCCCCATGACCTCGTGATTGGCGATCGCGGGGAAAAGCGGCGCGTTCTGAATGAGTTCCCCGCCCGTGTAAGTCGTCGCTGGCGTATTATCCCGCTCCAGGGAGTAGCTGGCTCGCCCTTGCAAGCACGGAAAAAACGCGCCGCCGCGATCGTCGTCGAACCATTCCGAAGCGCGATCGGGGATGTTGATCGAGTCTCCCGCAGCGAACACCGCGTCGATATCTCCCACGGTTTCTTTGACTTTTTGCAAATTCGCTGCCGTCATCGGCATGAGCTGATGATCTGAGGTCAGCAGAATGTTGAGGGGCTGGCCGGGATTGGGGGCAGGGGCAAGGGTCAAGGTGGAGCTGGCGATCGCGTCCCCACTGTCTGCCGTTATTTCAACGCGATAGGGAGTGCGCTCCCCTGGAGTGAGGTTGTTGGCGATCGCTTCGTGTCGCCAAATCGGTCGGCGCTGGGGACGAGGGTAGAGAATATTCTCTAGAGTTTGGCCGTTGACGAACGAGTTGCGATCTTCGTAAGTCCGGCTCAGCAGCGAAGATGTGGCGGACTGTTGCCGCTGCGTCGCCGCATTGATGCTAGTTTCACCAGGCTGTCCGAGAACGAGGGTTGGATCGCGACCTTCAAATTCCGTAAACCAGACCACTCGCACAGAATCGGGTGTGGGGGACTGCAAGAAGGGATCGCTCAGCAGCGTGGGTGCAGTAGGCACGGTGGCCGGAGGGGATGCGGGTTGAGACGGTGGCTGGGGAGGGGGAGCGCCCGCGCAGGCTGTCAGGAAGAGGCAAAGAGCGATCGCGCTCAAGCCCGCCCAAATCCGGTTCCACCACTGCGACATGACAACCTGCCCTCGCCAGCGTTCGGACTCACCCTAGTTCATACAGGTAATCGAAAGGTTAAGTTCTCCGAGGTTCCGAAGGGCGATCGCCCCGGCCTGCCATTCGAAACGTACTCTAGAGTCGTCGACCGGAGCGCAGACATCATGGCGAGCAAGCGAATTGTGATTACTGGGATCGGTCGCGGTTTGGGACGAGCGATGGCGGAAGGGTTCGCGGCGCTAGGACATGAGGTTTGGGGGTGTACGCGATCGCCCGAGTCTGCCCGGGCACTTTCTGACATGTTGGGGGCACCGAGTCACGTGGATGTCGTGGATGTCGCGGATGACGACCAGGTGAAACGATGGGCGAGCGATCGCCTCTCCCAATCCGAACCACCGGACTTAGTGCTCAATAATGCTGGGGTTATCAATACATCTGCTCCCATTTGGAAAGTCCCGACAGAGGAGTTCGATCGCCTGATCGATATCAATATCAAGGGTACGGCCAACGTCATTCGTCACTTTTTGCCTGCCATGCTCGCGCGCAGACAGGGCATCATCGTGAATTTCAGCTCCGGCTGGGGGCGATCGACATCTCCCGACGTGGGGCCGTACTGCGCGTCGAAGTGGGCGATCGAAGGGTTGACGCGATCGCTAGCGCAAGAACTGCCGTCCAGCATGGCTGCAATTCCGCTCAATCCCGGCATCATTCACACTGATATGCTGGAGCGATGTTTTGGGGCTGCGGCCAGTGGCTATCCGTCCAATCAGCAGTGGGCGCGTCAAGCGATTCCCTTCATTCTCAATCTTCACGCCGGTCATAACGGCCAGCCGTTAACCGTACCTCAGTAGTCAAAAGCATCCAGCTTGAAACTACGTTGCTTGCGATGCTTCATTGGTGAGGCAATCCTTTCCAAGGATTTGACCGATATCACTATTGCAAGCTGCTAGCCCAACGGGAGGCCGAGCCGATGCCTAACCGACGCAAGTCCCGAAAAAATGAGCCAGTCCTGACCCTTTCGGAACGATTAAACATCGCCTTCGTGACTGCGATCGTTTATGCATTATTTATTCTTCTTTGGATTCCAGTGATTGTGTTCGTCGTCAATGACCCGAGGGTTTTCCCCAATACTGACCGAGGCCAGGCCTTCTTTGGAATATTACTCATACTGACGGGAATCTCAGGTGCGATTGGATTTCACCTTAAGCCCAGACAAGTTGCTTATTTTTTCAGCATTATGTGGATGACTGATTCGCAAACTCAAGACTCAAATGAGACATTCATTCAAGTGTGTGGTTTGACCCTGCTTGGCTTCGGTTTTCTAGCGATATTTTTTCTGTTCACCCCTTTCTCAAGGTAAAACGCAATTCTTCAGGTAACAACGCGATCGCCGTCCCAAGACCTTTCATCGGGTGCGGCGCGATCCCTCGCACCCCCACCAGTGTTCGTACAAAAATGACGGAACAGTGTGCTTGCAATGCCACAAAGTCTTATTCCTCCCACCATGCCTGGGGGAACTGTTACTTTCTTTTACAACTCAAACTGTGTAACAACAGGCACAGTTCTTCTAGGTAACAATTAAGCCCATTTTAGTCACAACGCAGTAGCACTTTATATCCGGGCGATCGCGCTCCACAACCTTAACTTGTTCTTATCGTTCTCATAGACTTTACATCTCCTTTTCCTCTCAGCATAAAGGGGCTCATCTGCTCGCAAATGGAGCATTCTGATGACTTTCAACCGGCGTCAATTTCTTACGTTTTTAGGAGTGGGTGCAGGCGCAGCCGCTGCATCTAGCTTGGTGAAGTTTCCGCTAGTCGGCGGGACGAACGCGGCCAGCGCTGCGACGTTGCCTTTTCCGCAACTGTTTGGGGCGATGCCCCTGATGAATGACGGTTTTGAAGGCGACGACGCTCAGATTTCTGCCTACTCGAACTTCACGGTCGCGGACGATCTGGTGCTGCCTGAAGGCTACACCTACGACACGATCGCCGCCTGGGGGGACGAAGTGGGAGACTCCCGCTTTGGCTACAACAATGACTACTTGTCTTATGTCGAGACCGGCCCCGATGAAGGGTTCTTGACGATCAACTTCGAGTACGTCAGCGGCGATACCTGGATGGCGACCTACTCGCCCGTCATCGGCGGTTCGTTGCCCTTTGCCGAAGTTCAGGCAGCACTGGAGTCAAGCGAAGGGGAAACCGATGCTTACTCCCTGTCGGATGACGACCCCTTGAAACAGCAAATAAGCGCGATCGCCAAAGAAGCTCTGACCGATCTTGGAGTGGGCGTAATTTCCATCAAGCGGAACGGGCAGGGGCAGTGGGAACGGACGTTCTCGAATGCTGATCGCCGCATCAACGGCATCTCCGGCTTGGACAATCCGGCTCGACTGCTCAAAGCAACGGGCCCCGCCACTGCCGTGTTCGCGAAGTCGAACAAGAAAGGCTACGACGACGGCTTTGGCGACAAGATCGTCGGGACGTTCCAAAACTGTGCTGGCGGAACTACGCCCTGGGGTACTGCCCTGAGCGCTGAAGAGAACTTCCAAAGCCAAGTTCCCGAACCCGTAATGGCGGATGGGTCTTCGTTCGATCCTTCTGAAAGAACGTTCGCCATTGCCAATGACATGAACGGCAGCGGCAGCGTCATGGGGTTGGCTGGTAACAAGTACGGCTGGATGGTAGAAGTCGATCCGTCCAACCCGAATGACTACGGCACCAAACACACGTGGCTGGGTCGCTACCGTCACGAAGCCGTTGCCGTGCGCGCCGACGCGGGCAAACCCTTAGCCGTGTATTCGGGATGCGATCGCCGGGGGGGTCACCTCTACAAGTTCGTCAGTAAAGACAGCGTTCAGTCGCCTACGGACAAAGCGAATTCTCGCTTGATGGCGGATGGCGCACTCTATGCCGCGAAGTTCAATGCCAACGGAACGGGGGAGTGGATCGCCCTAACGCCCGACACGGCTGTGAATCCCATCCGCCCGAGCGAAGTGTTCGGTAGGGACGGCAGTTCGCACGTAATTTTGCCGCTGCGTCCCGAGGGGGGCACGGTCAAAGTCGAGGCCGATGCTGACGTTAATGCCTTTGCCTCGCAGTACGCGACGCTGGGAGACTTGTACGAAGGCACGGATCTCGAAAAGCAAGGGGCTATCTTGATCGACGCTCACTATGCGGCCACTGCGGCAGGTGCCACAACCACGGCTCGTCCCGAAGATACCGATTTGGATGCGAACGGGAATCTCTTCGTCGCCTTTACCTCCGGTTCGCCCGGTGGGGATGGCGGCCCCGATAAGGCAGTGTTCGGCAAAGACGGACAGCCTTGGGAGTACGGCTGGATTTTCAAGGTGACAGAGGACGCCAACGAACCGGCTGCCATGCAGTTTACCTGGGAAAAATTTGCGGTCGGTGGCGAACCGGCAGAAGGCGGTCTGGGCTTTGCCAACCCTGACAATCTCGAATTCGACAGTGCGGGCGACCTCTGGATGGTGACGGACATGTCTACCAGTCGTCACAACAAGGCTGTACCAGCGGGTCGCATTGATGACGAAGGTAAACCCATCAGTCAGTCCAGCCTGCGCGGCTTGTTCGGCAACAACTCGGTTTGGTACATGCCGACCTCTGGCGATCGCGCGGGCGAGGCCTTTTTGTTTGCCTTCGGGCCGATGGAATCGGAGATGACGGGGCCGTTTATCACGAGGGACAATCGCACGCTATTCTTGGCTGCCCAGCACCCCGGCGAGCGCAACGGCATTCGTCAGAACATGGCCTCTGAGGCACGCGAGTTCGAGATGCGCACGACCAGCGGTAATGCGTTCTTGCAGACCCGCGAGGTTCCCTTGGGGTCGAACTGGCCTAGCAAGACCGAGAACGACCCGCCGCGCCCGGCAGTGGTAGCCGTTCGTCGCGTCAATAACCAGCCGTTGGTGTAGGACGTAAGGTCTTCACTTGAGTCTGCTAAAAGAGGGGCGATCGCCCCTCTTTTGTGTATTGAAGTGTCAAGAAGCACGCATTGAAATTCAATCGATTTCTTCACCCCAGCGGGGCAGATCCACTGCGAATGTGGCTTGCGCCCCCCCGAGAACGTTTACGGTGACGCGATTAGGAGCTGTGACTTCGCTAGCCGCGAAGTCGAACGTTAGGGTTTTGCTCGCAATGGCTCCGAAAGTAACGGGTTGCTCCAAGAAGTATTGCCCGCCACCGCTGAGCGTCACTCGCACCGACACCGTCTCTGGCTCGAACGGTGCGAGCAGGCGGACGCGGACTCGGTAGGTTTCGGGAAACTCGGCAAACACTTCGCGACCTCGCAGCACGACGAGCCT
>JBCBTL010000036.1:0-10543 GCA_039818705.1 Cyanobacteria bacterium J06639_1 | reverse complement strand
GTTTCCAGTTTTTTTCGGATGCGCGGGTCGCACCCAACGCGCGCGCATTCCTCGTAATGTCACCTTCTCCCCACCCAATCCAAGCGCTACCCTAAACACAAGTCTCCGCACAAGGGTTGGCGATCGTGCATTCACCTCATCCTCATCGCCCGGAAATGAGTGCCCCCATTGCCTACGGGCTCTGGGCTCTCTGCATTTTCGGCTTCTGCGGTATTCATCGTTTCTATCTCGGACGACCCATTTCAGGCTTTATTTGGCTGTTCACTTTCGGCCTGTTCGGATTCGGCCAGCTTTTCGATCTGCTCTACATCCCCGCCATGGTGAAAGAGCGCAATCTTTACCTCTGGTCGCGATCGCGTACCGACAGCACGATGGCGATCGCCGATGTCAATCAACGCATTCTCGACACCGTATCCGGCCATGCGGTAGCGCCAGTCTCAGCAGCAATGCCAGCTAAACAAGCCGACCCCATGACTCGCTTATTGCGGGTTGCCGCCGACCACAACAACACCCTTTCTCTAGGGCGCGCCACGTTAGAACTCGACCTGCCGCCCGATCGCGTCGAAGACTTGCTCAAGCAAGCCGTCAAACAAAACATCGCCACCGTGGACAACGATCCTGAATCGGGTGCAGTGCGCTTCCACTTCGATATTTGATATCCAACGACCGACCCCATCGCAAGAGAGCTTGCCGACGACACGCCAGCAAGCTCTTCGCTAGTAATTTAAGTTTGATTCGGCGCTAGCGCGCTAGGCGCGGGCGTAGTCGTCGCTGAAGCGAACGATGTCGTCTTCGCCCAAATATTGGCCGTTCTGCACCTCAATGATTGCCAGGGGAATTACGCCAGGATTTTCGAGGCGGTGCTTGGTGCAGGGAGGCACGAACGTGGACTGATTGCGAGACAGGACGATTTCGCTCTCGCCACAGGTCACCTTCGCCGTGCCCGACACGACGATCCAATGCTCGCTGCGGTGGTAGTGCATTTGCAGGCTAAGACGATGGCCGGGGTTGACCACGATGCGCTTAATTTTGTATCCCGATCCCTCTTCCAGAACGGTAAACGTTCCCCAAGGACGAGCCTCCGTTGCGGCTGCAAGACGGTCGGCGGCGACGGAAGCCGTCGTCAACGGACTTGCGTCCTTCACTGCTACATCTGCCATCTAGTTTCCTCCGTGACACTACATTGGCTTCAAGCTCGAATCGGCTCGAAATCGCAAGCCAGCCAGAGTCAGAAGGCGGTAACGTCGCACCAAACTCCAGCCGTAATTCTACGACACTGATTCCCTATTATGACTTAGCGTACCCGCGCGTTCTGTAGTGGTTAACACCCACCCGCGATCGCTGGGATGATACTCACTTCATCTCCGTCTTTCAGTGCCGTTTTACTGCCATCTAAAAACCGAATGTCTTCATTATTGACATAAAAGTTGACGAAACGGCGCAATTCCCCCGATTCGTCGCACAACCGTGCCTTGATGCCGGGGCAGGAAGACTCTAACGAGTCCAGCAAATCTTGAATGGTGGAGCCGTCGCAGCTCACTTCGGCTTGATTGTTGGTTAGTTTTTGCAGCGGGGTGGGAATGAGAACTTTGACAGCCATGTCACGTACCAAAGGGGTCAAGGGTGAGATCGAGCGACAAATCGAGAGAGGCAAAACGCTCGACCTCAGATACTCTACGCGATCCGAAGTCGAGCGGCTTCAACAGAGTCAGAGTGCGGGTCGGCTCAAACGGCTACTTCTTGCCAGTCGAGACGGTCGAGGGCGATCGCCCGTTCGAGAGCGTTCTCAAAGCTATCCAGATTGGGGGTGATGGTCAGCGGATGACCGACGTGGGGCTGGATCGCTTCTTGCGTTTTGAGGCCATTCCCCGTGATGTAAACCACGGTCTTCGCATCGGGGTCGATTTGGCCGCTTTCGGCGAGCTTCTTCAGCACGGCTACGGTGGTGCCGCCTGCGGTTTCGGTGAAGATGCCTTCGGTTTCTGCTAGCAGCTTGATGCCTTCGATGATTTCGGGGTCGGAAACGGCTTCAATGCTGCCTTCCGTCTTGCGAGCGATATCGAGGGCGTAGATGCCGTCTGCCGGATTGCCGATCGCGATCGACTTGGCGATCGTGTTGGGGCGCACTGGCGTCACGAAGTCGCGACCCTCGGCGTAAGCCTGGGCGATGGGGGAGCAGCCTTCCGCTTGAGCGCCGAAGAATTTGACGGGTTTGTCGGCGACGAGATCGGTTTTGACGAACTCTTGGAAACCTTTGTAAATCTTGCCGTAGAGCGATCCGGACGCAAGCGGCGCGACGATGCAGTCGGGCAGTTGCCAGCCTAGTTGCTCTGCTACTTCGTAAGCGAGGGTCTTGGAGCCTTCGGAGTAGTAAGGACGCAGATTGATGTTGACGAAGCCCCAGCCGTGGCGATCGGCCACTTCCGAGCAAAGGCGATTGACTTGGTCGTAATTGCCTTCCACCGCCATCACCGTGGGGTTGTAGACCAGCGACCCCAACACTTTGCCCGCCTCTAAATCCGACGGAATGAAGATGTAGCACTCTAGACCGGCGTGGGCGGCGATCGCTGCCGTCGAGTTCGCCAGATTCCCGGTGCTGGCGCAAGACACAGTGCTGAAGCCTAATTCTTTTGCCCGCGTCAGCGCCACAGAGACCACCCGATCTTTGAAGCTGAGCGTCGGCATGTTGACCGCGTCGTTTTTGATGTAGAGCTGCTTGAGACCCAACCGGCGCGCGAGGCGATCGGCTTTGACCAAGGGGGTCAGGCCCGTACCCATATCGATGGGATGCTCGGACTCGACCGGCAGGAAAGGCTTGTAGCGCCAAATCGACAGCGGCCCTTGCTGAATGCTTTCGCGCGTCACGGTGCGCTTGAGGAAGTCGTAGTCGTAAGCCACTTCCAGCGGGCCGAAGCAAAGCTCGCAGACGTGGAGCGCTTTGGGTTCGTATTCCGCACCGCATTCGCGGCAGCGCAGCTTGTGGACGCGCTGGGCAACCGCTTCAGGAGAGAACGTCGAATCGGGAGCGAGGGTGGTGGCCTTGGGAGTGGTGGTGGTCTGAGTCATATCCGCCTGCCGGGAAAAGGGGAGCAACTAGCAATCTCGAATTAGACTAACACCCTTGCGACCTCCCGTCAAACATACCCGACTAAAAAAGTCGGGATTAAAGTTTAGCCACGAGTGAGAGGCATGAATGGTGCCGAGAACGCAGCACTCAATGTCTTCGGAGTCGCGTGATGGGATCGCCTTGAGCAGCTCAGAGTCTGCTGATGAGTGCCTTTGAAGAGTGCTGTAAAAAGGTAAAGCCCGAGGTCGCAAGACAAAGACTTTAGCTCGTCAATACGGGCAGAGCGACGTTAGCCGGTTGGGGAGAAGGTGGTATGAGTTCCAGTCTGACTCAGGCTTTTGTCTGTGAAGCAGCAACCTACCGAAACCCCAAACGGGTCGTAGACATCTCTGCGCTTTCAGGTCAGAGAGGATGTTAATGGGAGCGTGACTCTGTCTGACAGACGCGATCGCTCGCTCCTGTGTCTTGTGTTCCCGAGAGCTTTTCTGTACTCCCACGAGCGTGGCGTGCGTGCGCTTCGGCCACGCGAGCTTGGATGATGGCGATCGCCCTCTCTTTGTGGGGGGACTGAATGACATCGAGATGTTTGGCTTCGACCCGGTGTACGTCGAGTCTGCCCGTCACGAGTTCGCCCCATCCCGCCTGCGGATTGCGTTCGTAGCGATCGGCGTAGGGAGTACTCAAAAACAGCGTCACGTCGCCGGGATAGGGACGGGGGCGGTAGCTGCGAATCGTTTGCCCCAAAGCGGCGATGATGTGGGGAGTCATCCGCTTGCGGTAGGCTTTGGCGGAAGCATCGTCAAGGCCGAGTTGCGATCGCCATTCGTCCCACCGGTGGAGCGATCGCGCTAGGGAATATTTCACTAGCGACTTGGCGCGTTTGCGATAGAACGGGTCGGGTTCGGGAGCATCGCGATCGAGAATGGCTAACAAGCCGATGTCTTGACCGCGATCGCGCAGTTGGTGCGCCACTTCAAACGCAATCCACCCCTCGAAGCAGTAGCCCAACAAAAAGTAAGGGCCTTCAGGTTGGGCGCTTTGGATTTCGTCAGCATATAGCGCCGCCAGGGAGCGAATGTAAGTGCTCGGATTGCGGACGACCATCCACGTGCTGGGCAAGCCGTAGACCGTTTGGCGATCGCCGAAATCAGCCGCCCAGTTGCCGAGTTTGGCTCCAATCGCAATCAGGGGAGGGCGATCGGCATTGCCCGCTTGCAATTCGCAGGCGAGACCGAGTGCGCTCACCCGCCGCCGTCTGCGTCCCGCACTGAGGGACATTAGGGTGTGATAGTCGATTGCCGACATGCCGTGGGGGGCAGAGCGACGCGGAACAGAAAGCGGCACGGTCGAAGGAGCCGTCGGGCGAACGGCTCCCTGCCGGATCAAGTCGTTTGCCAGCGTTTCCACCGTTAGGTCGCCCGAGATCTCTGCGAGGGAGAGCTTGCAGTGGAACGTATTTTCGATGTCGGCGAACAGGCGAATGGACAGCAACGAATCGCCACCCAGGTCGAAAAAGCTATCGCGTACGCCTACCCGCTCCAGTCCGAAAAGCCCTTGCCACAACTCGGCCAACTGGCGTTCGGTGTCGTTCTGCGGAGCCGCAAATAACGTGTCGAGTTCGGGGCGTTCGTAGGCGATCGCAGGGGCAGTCGGGTTGGGCTCCCGTCCGGTTTCCTCAATCGCTGGAGGTGCCGCCGAGACGGGAGATTCGGGTGGGACAGGGGATGTGGCTGGAGCGGGGCGCTCTACCCAGTAAGACTGGCGATCGAAGGCGTACGTCGGCAGCGTGACGGGGCAAAAGGTCGAGTTGGGATAGACCTCCGGCCAGCAAATGTCCGCGCCCGATCGCCAAAGTGCGGCGATCGTGTCTAAAACCTGATGCCATGCCTCGCTTGCCGCGACCCGTTCTGGCTCGTCTGGCGGGGCGCTGATGGAGAGGGTGAAGAAGTCGCCGAGATCGCCAGGGAACGGGAGGTTGTCGCGATCGCGCCAGTACTCAGTCTCTAGCAAACGCTCGGCAGACACTGGGTTGCCGGTGGCGGCATCGAGCAGCGGGATGCGAGGGGGCTGGGGGATAACGTCGAGGGCTTCGGCTCCCTCCGCAATCAGCGCCAACGCTTGGGGAAGTGTCAGGATGCCTGCACAGCAAGCCGCCCCGTATGCGCCAACCTCGGAAGTCCCGATCGCGGCGGCGGGGCAAATGCCCCAATGCTGCCACAGGCAGGCCAGCGCGTATTCCATCACGAAAGCGATCGCGCGTTCGTCCGGCTGGCGCGCGAGCCACTTTGCTAAGCTTGGCGACTCCAGCTCTAAATCGAGAGGGTGGAAGCAGCGATCGCACGCTTCCCGAAACACTGACTGCGTCGCGTACAGGTAGTGGCTTAATGCCCGCCAGCGATCGCCCCGCCCTGAAAAAACAAAAGCCACAGGGGGGCGTTTGCGCCGGGCAACTTTGGCGTAGCGGACTTCACTCGGCAGGGTTCCGGCGGTGAATGCCTCTAAACGAGCTTGCAGCTCCGCCGTCGATCTCGCGACGGTCGTGAAGCGATGCTTGAACTGCGATCGCCGCGTGCTGGCGGTCGCACACAGGTCGGCCAGCGCGAGATCCGGAGCGTCCGCGAGGAGCACTCGGTAGCGATCCGCGAGAGCGCGTAGAGAGGATTCATTCTTGGCCGAAAGCGTCAGCAGGTATGCCTGAGGAGCGTCGGGTCTATTCGCTAGAGGTACTGGGGGAGCTTGTTCTGGAGGGAAAGCTTCTTCTAACAGGACGTGAGCGTTGGTGCCGCCAAAGCCGAAGGCACTTACGCCCGCGCGGGCGGGGCGATCGCTCTGCGGCCACGGTTCGAGCCGCTCCTGAACGACGAGGGACAGTGACTCGAAGGGGACGAGCGGATTGGGGGGGTGGAAATGTAGGTTAGGAGGCAGTTGGCGGTGGTAAAGCGCAAGGATAGCCTCGATCGCCCCAGCAATGCCTGCCGCCGACTCGGTGTGGCCGATGTTGGTTTTCACCGTGCCCACAGCACAAGGGCGATCGCGTCGGCCAGCGCCGTCGAGCGCGGCACCCAGAGCCTTCAGTTCGAGCGCATCTCCCATTTGGGTGCCCGTTCCCTGCACCTCCACGTAATCGATCGTGGCCGGATCGACCCCAGCTAGCGCGTAGGTGAACTGAATGAGGTCGGTTTGTGCTTGAGGATTGGGAGCCGCAATCCCGTTGCTGCGACCGTTGCTGTTGGTGCTGCTGCTGCGGATGACAGCGTAGATGCGATCGCCATCCGCGCGGGCGCGAGCGAGAGGTTTGAGAGCCACAATCCCTGCGCCTTCGCTGCGCACGTAGCCATCTGCCTCAGCGCTAAACGTGCGGCAGCGTCCGTGTTTCGAGAGAAGGCCGGCTCGGGATAAGTTGTAGGTGCTCTGCGATCGCAAAATTAAATTCACGCCCCCTGCCAGAGCCATCACGGACTCGCCCAGCCACACACTCTGACAGGCGCGATCGAGGGCAACGAGTGAAGACGAACAGGCCGTATTCACGACAACGCTGGGGCCGCGCAGATCTAGGTGATACGACACCCGATTCGCCGCCATACAGTTACTCGTCCCCGTGCTGGCAAACGCATCTTCCACCGGCTGTTCGGAGGCGAGTACCGCGTAGTCCCGGTTGGACATGCCGACGAACACCCCCGTTCGGGTGCCACTCAGGGATTCAGGCACCCAGCCAGCATCTTCGATCGCTTCCCAGGCCACCTCCAGCAGCAGGCGAAATTGCGGGTCTAGATGTGCTGCTTCGCGGGGGGGAATGCCGAAAAACTGAGCGTCAAAGCGATCGACATCTTGTAAAAAACCACCCCGGCGATAGGGGTCATCCGCCGTCATGCCTGCAAAATCCCCCAGTTCGCGCCGCCGGAGAGATAGTTCGCCAATGCCGTCCACTTCGTTACAGACAGCGTGCCAGAACGCCGCCGGAGTATCGATACCGGGAAAACGGCAACCCATTCCAACAACAGCAATTGGGTTTTGCATGACGCTCTCTCTACTGAGCTACGAAAATGAAACATCTCCCCAAGCCGCGCGGAGTGGGGATATCACCTGCAAACCCGCTAGGAGGCGGGCGGCACAGACTCATCGCGGTCGAAGGTGATGGGCAACGAAAGCAAGCCTCGAAGCGTGATGCTCTCGCGCCAATCGAGGCGATCGCTGTCTAGCCGGATGTTGGAAAGCCGCTGCGCGATCGCCGCGATCGCCACCTGCCCCTGCACGCGAGCCAGGAATGCTCCCAAACAAAAATGAATGCCGCCCCCGAATGGCAAATTACGATTTTGCCGGTTGAAATCGAGGCGATCGGGCTGCGGAAAGCGATCTGGGTCGCGGCTGGCGGCTCCCAAGCAGACGATGACTTTATCGCCCGCTTGAATGGTTTTACCCCGCATTTCCACATCTTCCGAGGCGAGACGCGCCAGCACTTGCACTGGACTGTCGTAGCGCAGCAGCTCTTCAATAGCACTCTTAACGATCTCGGGGCGAGCTTTAAGCTGCTGCATTTGTTCGGGATGTTCGGTTAGGGCGACGATGCTATTCCCGATCAGGCTTTTGGTGGTTTCTTGGCCGACGATCAGCAGCATGATGCAAAAGCCGAGAATTTCCTCCTGAGATAGTTTGTTGCCTTCATCGCGGGCGGCAATGAGGCGGCTGATTAGACCGTCGTTCGGCTCCACTTCAAAGCGAGCGATCGCTTCTTCTAGATAGGCGCGCGCCTCAAGCGCCATCTCGTTTTGGCGGGTATATCCTTCAATCGACATGGGCTGATCGAAGACGAAAAAGAGTTCGTAAGACCAGCGCACCAGCTTCGGATAGTCCTCTGGAGGCAATCCCAGAATGTGGGTCACCGTCATGGCTGGGAGCGGCCCTGCTAGATCTTGGATGACATCCATGCGCCCCTGCGGAATGACGCGATCGAGCAGCGATGCAACGGCCTTCTCGATGTGAGGCCGTAGGGCTTCCACAGAATGAGCGGCAAACGCTTTGCTAACCAAGCCGCGCAGGCGCGTGTGGTGGGGCGGCTCCAAGAAGAACAGCCAGCTTTGAATCGTGGCGGCCAATGCCTGAAAATCTCCCGAGTTGAGATAGGCGCTTTTGGCTCTCAAGCGCTCGGGCAGGTCGTCTACCTGAAATCGAGAGTCTTTCAGAATGGTCTCGGTATCGTCGTAGCGGGTAATCACCCAAGCATTGAGAAACCCGCGATGAATGGGGTCTTCGCGCCGCAGGCGATCGTAGGTGGGGTAGGGGTTGTCGTGAAACTCGGGCGAGAACGGGTTGAATCGCAACGTCGTAGCAGTCATGGGTCGATACGCTCCGGATGGATTCGAGAACGAGGAAAGCAGACATAGCAGCCTTCAAGCGGCTTAGGACGTTTTAGACACCTAGAACCCAAGCGCAGCCAGGATCTCCATATCCCAACTAAAACGTCAAGAGCCATAGAACTGCAAGAGGCGCGATCGCCCTAAGCTGTCATGGCTACCAGGGTACGCCGCTTGCCTTTGAACGGGGTGCGACCGTGGGCGACGAGTAGATTATCGAGCACCAGTACGTCACCTTCTTGCCACGGAAAAATTGTGGCTTCCTGCCAGAGCAACTCGCGAATGGCGGCCAAATCTTCAGGCGCGATCGCCGTCCCGTCACCGTAGTAAGAATTCACGGGAAAGCGCTCTTCGCCCACCATGGCTTGGAGGGTTTCGCCCGTTTTGCCGAAATTGGAGACGTGCAGTAAGTGAGCCTGACTGTGCCACGCCATTTCCCCGGAAACGGGATGGGCGATCGCCGCCGGACAGACCTGACGCGTCTGCAGGCTGCCGTCTTCGAGCCAGCGAAAATCCATATCGGCAGCGGTGAGATACGCTTCCACTTCGTCGCGATCTTCAGTTTCGTAAGTCTCGCGCCAAGACTTGCCCAGAATGCTGAACCCTTCCCCAGCGTGCATCGTGCGGGTGTAGCAGATTTGCTTGTCTACGAAGCGATCGCGAATGACCGGATCGAGCTTCTGATAGACCTTCCGACTGTCGGCAATTGGTGTCTCTCCGCCAGTTTTGGCGGCAATGTCCGAGTAAAAGAACACTTTGCTGGGCGGATGGTGGGTGTAAGACATCTCGTTGTGAAGCTCGATCACCTTATTCGCCGGATATTCAGTCGAGTTGTAAACCATGTTGCGCACGCGCCTGCGCGGTGACGTCCCTTGGGTGTAGGGCAGCATTTTCGCGTCGATTGCGGCGACAAACGCCTCAAACTCTGCTGAAGAGTGGGTCGGAAATCCTCGAAAAAGTAAGCCGCCACTTTCGAGCAGCGATCGATCGAACCAGTCGCGATGCTCCCGCAAGCCATCGAGCAAATCGGGCAACGTCCAGTCGCGATCGCCCGGTGTCACTACCAGCGGTAGCGACACGTTCGCGGCTAGATGAGAGGTCGGCCAGGGCGAAGCAGTAGAAGACAGGTTTGCAGTAGAAGCCAGAGTCATGGTGGAGAGGGTCTCAAAGGGGCATCAACCAGAGAGTCTTTCGCAAGGGGCATCGATCGCGAGGACATCCGAAAACATTCGAGGGCTCGAACTGGGTTCGCAGAAAAGGAAGCCGGGAAAACGCTTACCCGGAAGCGCCCGCACAGAGGAAGTCCGCCAGGGTTTCCACGGAGGTATACTCCCAAAATAAAGTGGGTTCGAGGTCGCGACCCAACCACTCCCCCAACTCCCCCGTCAAGCTCAGAGCCACCGAAGAATCCAACCCGTAGTTGGCAAACGCTTCGTCGATCTCGATATCGTCGGGGTCGAGTCCCGTCGCAGCCGCTAGTTTGGCGATCAGCCAGTCTTGAATCGCTTCCTCCGAAGGAGGCGCATCGGCAGAAGCCATCGCAACGGGTTCGACGGCCACAGGTGCGAGCTGCTGCGTCCATTCCCCCACCACGTCGAGGGCGCGATCGCGAAATCCTTGCCGACAGGCAAATCGCTGAATTTTACCGCTGGAGGTTTTAAGAATGCTGGCTGTTTTGATCAGTTGGATGCCGAAAACGGCAATGTCGTGCTGAGCCGATACGGCCTCTCGAACAGCCTTCACCACCGCATCCACGTCTAAATGACGGAGCGCCGTGCGTTCCACTTCCTGCACGATCGCCAGCCGCTCTTCGCCGTCAACATCGAGGGCAAACGCCGCACCGCACCCCGCTCGCAACGCCGGATGGCTCTGCTCCACCGTTAGCTCGATATCCTGCGGGTAGTGATTGCGCCCCCACAAAATAATTACGTCTTTAATGCGCCCCGTGACGAACAGTTCGCCATCGCGCAGAAATCCCAAATCTCCCGTGCGGAGGTAGGCGCGATCGCCTTTCCCTGCCAAACGAGCGGCAAACGTGTCGGCAGTCGCCGTCTCCCGCTGCCAGTACCCGCGAGCAATGCTGCCCCCCGCAACCCAAATTTCACCGACGCGATCGCCGTCAAGT
>JBCBTL010000035.1:0-10685 GCA_039818705.1 Cyanobacteria bacterium J06639_1 | reverse complement strand
CGTTTTGGAGGTGGTGGAATCCTAGTCAACGATCGCAATACGACCACAACTCTTACGAGTACTATCGTTGGAGACAATCGCGAATCTAACAGATTTGCATCTGAAAGTGATATCGACGTCAAAGGCAGCAGAAGTGGCCCGTACAGGCTTGATGCAACCACTAGCTCGATCGAGGTTGGGTGGCGGCTTATTAATGGCATCAGGCTTGGTAACCTTTTCGCTATCGACCCGCAGCTCGACCCAATTGGCCTGCAAGACAACGGCGGTCTCACCCAGACCGTTGCCCTCTTGGCTTCTTCCCCCGTCATTGATGCAGGCAGCAGCCCCAATGGTTTGACTGCCGACCAACGCGGCGCACCCCGAACAGTCGATGGCGATACCGACGGCACCGCAGTGATTGATATCGGTGCCTTTGAGTTCCTTCCACCCGCTCAAACCACAGTCAGTCTCGATGGGGCTGGCAATCTTTCCATCATCGGTGTCTCGGATGACGCTCTTGCCCTCGAAGCCATCGGGAGCACTCTTCGCGTCTCCGATCCCACTCAGCCGATCGCAGCTGGCAACGGTGTTGCATCGATCGACCCCAACACTGTTGAAGTCCCCCTATCGAGTCTTACCGGAACGATTACCGTCGCGACCTTTTCCGGCACTGACTCGGTCTCTGTCAGCGGTGTCGCGGCTGACTCGCTCGTCCTCATCGGCGGCACGGGAGCAGATAACTTTCAAGGGAGTCTAGGCGGCGATCTCCAAGAGGGTCGCGCAGGCAATGATGACCTCAATGGCAGTCTGGGTCGAGATACTCTACTGGGAGGAGATGGAGAAGACATCCTTGATGGGGGTGACAGTGCAGACTCAATCGACGGAGGGAGCGGCAACGACATTCTCCAGGGTGGTCGCCAAAATGATTCACTCGATGGCAGCAGCGGGGACGATACCCTTGACGGTGGCCAAGGAAACGATTCAATCTTCGGCGACAGCGGGAACGACAGCCTTCGTGGAGGCAGCGAACATGACACTCTCTCTGGCACTACCGGGAACGATACTCTTCACAGTGGCTTCGGCAACGACATACTGTGGGGCGGAGCAGATGAGGATACTCTAGAGGGCTACTACGGAGACGACACTCTTGCCGGTGGCTTCGGCGACGACATTCTCTTCGGCAATGTGAATGACGATCGTCTTGCAGGCAATACAGGCGACGATACGCTTTTTGGCGGCGAGGGCAACGATACCCTTTTCGGCAGTGGAGGAGATGACGTGCTCATTGGTGTAGGCACTAATAACGATGGTGGCCGCAGCTTCGATATCTTGTGGGGTGAGGCTGGGGCGGATCGCTACGTCCTCGGTCGCAGCGGCACAGTCTTCTACGACGATGGCCTCAGCTTCACAGACGGCGTGCTCAACCAAGCTCGCATCCACACATTTGATAGCGCAGAAGGCGATGTCATTCAGTTGGCGGGTAGTGCCAGCGATTACAGGTTAGGAGAAGCCCCAAGCGGCCTCGGTGCCACAGGCACGGGTATCTACTTGACGGCCACGCTAGGCACGGACGAGCTGATTGCGGTGGTGGTCGGTGTCACCGGCCTCAACCTGACGGCCAGCTACTTCGACTACGTCTAGCGCGATTGACTGCATGAAGATAGCGGCTCACAATGGCCGATGACATCGGCAGGCTGACCCCGTTCAGTCAGCAGACTCTTGGCAAGAAAGCCGCTTCCGGTTGCATCCTAGAGCGATCACCCGCGTCCCTGTTGCTTCTCAATAGGTCACGTCAAAACGCCAAGAGGGGAAAAGCCCCAGACTCCCCTCTGACGTTTGCAATGCTGGACGGTTGAGCTGCAGACTGCGTTTGGTATCTGGATCGCTCGACCGTCCTCAGCCTCTAGCGGCTACGAACTCGCGCGATCGCGTTTTTTGAGACGACGACTCCACAGCAGCCCCCCTGAGACCAGCAGTCCCAAAGTGGTGACGGGTTCGGGCACTTCTTCCACGCTTACCCGAGCCACTTGATAGCCTGGTTGGGTAAAGTCTGCCCCCGAGAACATCTGGCTGGACAAAATCCGCCCGCCGTCAATAAAGCCAGGGTGCAAATTCACCACTCCATTTTCAGGGGTGCCCGTATCGAGAACCGTTTGTCCGAAAAAGGCCGTCGTCGATTCAAGCTCGTCATTGACTTCCGTCCCGGCATCCCACACCAGCGAACCAGGAACGATAAAATCAACTCCTACAAAATCGCCGTTTGCGTCGAAAAGCTCGAACTGAAAGGGATTTTCATTGCCGATAAAAGCATCGTTGCTTGGCAAAATCATCGCGGCATAGCTGAAGTACAAACTCCCCGAGGGTGGCGCACTCAAAGAGAATCTGGTCTCGCCCGCGTCTCCGGGGCCGATGGGCGGAATGGCGGAGCCAAAAACAACCCCTTGAGCGGCTCCTGCGCCGCTATCGGTGAAAGCTTGGTTGAGCGGAGGGATGGTGCCGTCTTCAGCAATACGTTCGAGCGCCATTGAGGCCGGTGCGCCTACGTCGAACAGATCGAACCCGCCATCGTGAATGCCGAACCACAGTGGGGTAATAAAGCTACCGTTTGTGGGAGCTAGGCTTTCGACGGTGACGCGCAGTTCTGCGGCCGAAGCAGTTGGCGCGATCGCGCCCCACACCACACCCAAAAGCACTGTTGCGATCGCCCCGTTTCTCAGTCGCGCAAAGTTAGACACGAGCTTGCTTCTCCAGTAATTGTTCGTCCTTTCGGACAAGCCAATCATCTGCTCGAAGGCTGAACTCTAAATGAGTAAACTCTGATTTAAGCCTGAGCTAAAAATGAGCGTACGCTGAGTTCTATGCCGATAAGAACCAAATAATTTAGCAGAACAAAAAGCTATCTTTGATTAGATTTTGTAGACTATTTTACGTCAGTCTAAAGAATGTTCCATCGTTTCGGACTCGATATCAGATCGTGCTATCCGAGCGTAGCGAGCAACACGGTATTCGACACTTTTTTGGGTAGTTGGTGCAATTTTTGACCGAGATTTCCGTACCCGAAACTGCGATCGCTAGGGGCGATCGTCGTCAGGTTGCGGCGCGAATGGATGACGCTCGTGCCAGTGCCGCGCGATGTCTACGCGCCGACAAATCCACACGTCCTCGTGGCTTTGCACGTAGTCGAGAAACTTAGCTAAGGCGGCGGTTCGTCCCGGACGACCGGCTAGCCGACAGTGCAGCCCCACACTCAACATGCGCGGACAGAGTTCGCCTTCCGCGTACAGCACGTCAAAAGCATCCCGTAGATAAGCAAAAAACTGATCGCCCGAATTAAATCCTTGATACGTAGCGAAACGCATGTCGTTGGTGTCGAGAGTATAGGGAACCACCAAGTGCGGCACGCCGTATTCATTGGACCAGTAGGGCAAATCGTCCGCATAGCTGTCGGCATCGTAGAGAAAGCCCCCAGCATCGATGACGAGTCGGCGCGTGTTCGGACTGACACGACCTTGATAAAACCCGAGGGGACGGCTACCCGTGATGTCAGTGTGAATCGCGATCGCCTGCTGAATGTGCTCGCGCTCGATCGCTTCTCCCACGTACTGATAGTCGATCCAGCGATATCCGTGGCTGGCGACCTCCCAACCCGCCTCTACCATGGCTCGTCCAGCCTCGGGATTTCGAGCCAGAGCCATCGCAACGGCAAATACTGTCACGGGTAAGTGGCGTTGCGTAAAGGTGCGATGCAGTCGCCAAAAACCCGCCCGACTGCCGTACTCGTACATCGATTCCATATTCATATTGCGCACCCCCATCAGCGGCACTGCCCCGACGGTCTCTGACAAAAACGCCTCCGAAGCCGCGTCGCCGTGCAAAATGCAGTTTTCACCCCCTTCTTCGTAATTGATCACGAATTGGAGCGCTAAACGGGCCCCCTGCGGCCAGTGAGGATGGGGTGGGTTCTGACCGTAACCCACTAGATTGCGGGGATAATTCATGCCCGATCCTTTGCGCGAGACTTCCTCAGAATAGAAGACAGAGCTGCATCCCGCAGACACCAGCGGTACGTTCGATCCTGAAGAGGGAAAGCGCCAACTATACGGACTTCCTGGCTCGCCTTGTATGCACGCGACGAGCAAAAAGTGTTCTTTTTACAACTCTGAAGTTCTTTTGGCTCGCCTCGATGCGTCCTGCGATGCTCTAGTCGGTTAGGTTGTATAGCTTTGATAACATAGACTGTGCAAAACCGTGAATTTTGAGCAGGTACCTCTGGGAAAACTGAGTCTACTTCGCACCAGAGGTTTGATGCTTTCGATGTCTATCGTATTGTCGCGATCGCGATCGCAGACCGTAAGCGTGATGGAAACGTAGACTTCTTTCATGACGGTTGCCAGTGGCGATCGCCTCGTTTTGAAAGAATTCATTTGGACGGTCTACCTGAAAACGCGAGAGCTGGAGTTCGCGAGATTTAGAGTGATGAAAATATCGTGAAATTGCATGGTAATTGCTTTTTCAAGGTATTAAATCTTGGATGCAAAGTTGGTTACAGTTTCACATTTTTTAAATTTAGGAGGCAGCATGTTCGGCTTGTTTACTCAACCCCAGAAGTCTAAAAAGCAACCCAGACAACAAAAAGCCTGGGGTACATCTGTTGCTCAAAGAATGCGTCGGATTGAAGACTACTATTTGAGCACTACGGACATTTCCCCTCAAGTGCGCCAACAGATGGCACGACGGATGCTGCTGGCGCTACCTGGCTTCTCGCGCGACCTCGCTGAGGTCACGATCGCGCAGTGGAACGAAGTCGCCCATAAAAAAGGAATTCCGGTCGCACAGAGCGATCGCTATGCCGGTCGCAGCATTCCGTGTCGCAAGTCGGTATCCCCTCAATCCAAGCGCTCCGCACAGCAAGCATTAGAGTCGCTGCAGCACGTTCCATTCGGGCAAATGCTGGGTGAGGCTGGATTGTTGAATGCGGAACAAATTGACGCACTCGTCTCGCTGCATCTCGACGACCCCTCCTGCAAATTTGGCGACTTAGCCGTACGAGAGGGGTACATCAAGCAAGAAACGGTAGATTTTATGTCCGTGCGTTTGCCCCAACTGCTAAAAGCCTCCTGGCACTATCCGCTCGGACAATACTTACGCTTGGCAGCACTGCTCGATGACGAGCAAGTCAGCCTCATTCTGATGGAACAGGCGGCATCCCCTCAACCAGCGCTTTTCGGAGAATTGGCGATCGCCAAAGGTTGGGTAAGTCGCCGCACGGTGAATTGGACGATCGAGCACACTCAGTTTTAGGCCCCGCTCCAGACACAGTTCTGAAGATCTTTAGAATGTCTCCGAACGTCGGGGATAAATAGTACTTTAGAAGGCCGTTTTGAGGTCGTCTTAGGCAGCGGCTCGGGGCAACGGTTGATTCTGGCGGCTGAGGGGCAGGCAAGCGAAATCGGCTGCCCTCCAAGCCGAGGGTGTTCCAGGTCATGCCAGCGCAATTCTGAAGATATGGATACGTCTGCAAGGGGATGTCTCGTGCGGGTGTTAGGCATACGTATAGAAAAAGATGTTTTGTCGAACAAGATGTCTTGGCGGTTGCCGCGCGCGAACGGGATCGCCAGCCAGTGAATTTCTCTCGCCGCTCGATAGGAGCCTCTCGTCATGGCTATGAGTTTGTTGGATCGATTGCGTGAAGTCACCATCGTGGTTGCCGATACGGGCGACATTCAGGCGATCGAAACCTTTACGCCTCGCGACGCCACCACCAACCCCTCGCTGATTACGGCTGCGGCTCAGATGCCCAAGTATCAGTCGATCGTGGACAGCACGCTCAGTCACGTTCGGGCAGAGTTGGGTGCGGATGCTTCGACAGAAGATGTGGTTTCTGCAGCGATTGACAGTCTTTCGGTGGCCTTCGGCATCAAGATTCTCGATATCATTCCCGGTCGCGTATCCACAGAGGTAGACGCGCGGCTGTCCTACGACACGGAAGCAACGATCGATAAAGCCCACGCCTTGATTGCCCAGTACGAAGCTGAAGGTATTTCACGCGATCGCGTGTTGATTAAAATTGCTTCAACCTGGGAGGGAATCAAAGCTGCAGAAGTACTCGAAAAAGAAGGCATTCACTGCAACTTAACCCTCTTGTTCGGGCTTCATCAGGCGATCGCCTGTGCGGAAGCTGGTGCCACGCTCATTTCTCCCTTCGTCGGTCGAATTTTGGACTGGTACAAGAAAGATACGGGACGCGAGAGCTATCCGGCCTCTGAAGATCCAGGCGTGTTGTCGGTCACGCAGATCTACAACTATTTCAAAAAATTCGGGTACGCCACCGAAGTGATGGGGGCGAGCTTCCGCAACATTGGCGAAATTTGCGAATTGGCAGGGTGCGACCTGCTCACGATCGCGCCCAAGTTTTTAGATCGACTGCGCTCGACCGAAGGGGAACTCCCTTGCAAGCTCTCGCCGGAGGCTGCGACTGACGCTCAAGTCGAAAAGATCGACATGAACCAAGCGACGTTCGATAAGATGCATGCGAGCGATCGCATGGCCTCTGAAAAGCTCGAAGAAGGCATTGCGGGCTTCTCGAAGGCACTCGAAGCACTCGAAAAACTGTTGGCGGAGCGACTAGAGCAACTGGAGGCGGAAGACACGGTCAGCCGCGCTGCCCGCG
The DNA here is from genome assembly GCA_039818705.1 of Cyanobacteria bacterium J06639_1. Lineage (GTDB taxonomy): Bacteria > Cyanobacteriota > Cyanobacteriia > Thermostichales > PCC-7336 > JBCBTL01. The sequence continues at coordinate 4,036 of JBCBTL010000035.1, read as the reverse complement.
AAGTCTTTCAGGTGTACGACCTCGACGGCGACGGTTTTATCACTCGCGAAGAGTGGGCCGGAACCGATGCCGTATTCGATGCTCTCGATATCAACCACGATGGCAAGATCGCTCCTGAAGAAATGGCCGCAGGCTTAGGTGCTGCCTTTCACCTTGCCGCCAGCCAAGGCGCAGAGGAGCTAGCCGCCCGGTAGCGATTCGCAGCCCAATCTCATCCGCATGAAAGGCGCGCCGGGAGAGTACCTACTCGGCGCGCTTAGTCTTGGCGCGCTCAGTTGCGTCAGCGCGATCGCTCGGGACGCTAGCAAGTTCCCATCGACCAGCCCGAGCGAAGCAGCGAGCTCGATCAAAACGACAGGCCGAACAGATTACCTAGAGCGAGCGAGATGGCACCGAGGGCGGCACAGCCGGCCACGATCGTCCAGCGGCGGAGGGTAGTTTGCGCTTGCGCGAGTGCCTGCATGTGCTTGGCTACTTTGGTAATGCGTTCGGGCGACCACCCCGTTTCTTCGAGCGATCGCCGCAGTTGCTCGGGAGCGAGCTGGGCTTGAAGCTGAATGAGTTGGGCGTTGAGACGATGAATTTCGCCAGCTTGGGTTTGGAGTTCTTTGGCCTGACGGTCGTGGGTGTGGCCAGCGGTGGCGAGCTTTTGGGTGAGCGTGGCAATGGCGATCGCGCTTTGGCCGGAGTTTTCCTCAGAGCCCTGGAACTGCTCGCGCAGGTCGGAGAGCATTTGCTGAACGCCCATGAGGGTTTCGGTGTTGAGCTTGACCGCCTCGGCTTCAGCCTTGCGAGCGAGTTGAGGCTCGTAGCGGGTGATGGTTTGCCCCAAGAAGTCTAGGGCTTCGAGCATTTCCGCCGGGGAAAGCTGCGTACCGAACTGATGCTTCCAGTCCGCAATGCCGGAAATCTCAGTTTGACAACCGGCGATCGCCTGTTCGAGTTCTGTTTGCGAGCGATCGCTGTTGTCTTGGCGAGCGAGCAGCCGGTCGATATCTGCGGTGCGAGTCGATAGCGTTTCAACGAGCGCGCGCAGTTCGACGTTCGCTCGGGTCAGGTCATTCGTGGTTGTTGCGGTTTCGGTTTGCTGCGATCGCACCTCCGTTAGGTCATCTGCAAGAGAGGGCACAGCGCTCAGTTCGCTGCGGACGGAGGCGATCGCTTCCTCAACGTCGGTATGGGCGTGACTGTCGAGGCGGGCGAGTTCGGTTTCGTACTGCGTAATTTTTTGGCCGAGAAAATCGAGGGCTGCGAGCATTTCAGCCGGAGAGAGCTGGTCGCCAAATCCTGCTTTCCACTCGGCGATCGCCTTCAATTCCGCTTGCAGTTCGCTCAGGCGGGTAGAGGATTGCTCGCTAGTTGTAGAGACAGACTCGACCCGCTCGACCAGTTGGGCGAGTTCGTCCGCTTGGTCGGTCAGGATGATGAGGTCGGCTTTGCGATCCAAGTGGGCTTGGAGGGTCGCGATCGCCTCTTGAATGTCGGCGCGATCGCGATCGGTGGCATCCAGGCGCGATTGCAACTTGCGAATGTCGGCGCTTGGATCGGGCAGGATGTTGAGCTGGGTTTGGAGATGAGCGATCGCATCTGCGTTTTCGCTAGCTGTTTGGCGGCTCGCAAAGGCGGTCTGGTTCGACTCCAGAGTTTCAATCTGTTCTTTGAGGCTTGCGATCTCGTTTTGCTTTTTCGTTTCGAGAGCGGCGAGTTGAGTTTGCAAATCCAACACGACGGGGCCGAGTTGGGCGAGGGCTTCTGCTTGCTGAGTTAGCGAGTGATCGCGATCGGCAACGCGCGCGACAAGCTCTTCAATTGCGTCAGCGACGGGTTGAAGTCGTTCGATGGCGGCTGCATTCGCACTCACGACTTCGGGGTCGGGAAGGCTGGCTGTGGACTCTTGCAGCGTTTGCAGTGTTTGTTGCCAAGGCTCGAAGTCCGCTTTCGCAACGTACTCCATGCCAGCCAGTCGATCGAGGGTTTTGCGTACCGCACTGAGGTCTGTTTGCAGGCCGGACACGTCCGCAGACGGGTCGGGGATGGTCTCCAACCGATCGCGTAAGGTTTCGATCTGGGGTTGGAAGTCGGCTCGGAGAGTAGCGATCGCGTCTTCACTCCCCTGCCCAGAGTTGAGCTGCGCGCTCAGTTCGTTCAGGCGGCGATCGAAGTCTTGGCGCAAAGTTGTCAGATCTGAATCCTCAGCGGCAAGAGAATCGAGCTGGATTTGCAGTCCCTCGATTTGCGTTTCGAGCTTCGTTTGGACTTTCGCGATCGCCGTTCGAGCATCTGGTAATTTCTTGACTTTGGCTTGCAGGCGTTCGAGATCGCTTTGCAGATTCGTGAATTCAGCAGCAGTGTGCTGCTCGCTCTCCAGGCGACTTGCCAAAGCGTTGAGTTGAGTTTGGAGGGGAGCGATCGCGTCGTCGGCAGGATTGTTTTCGGATGCAGCCGCAAACTGGCGTTCGAGCTGAGAAACCTGATCGTGCAGATTCACGATCGATTCGGTGTTGAGGGCGATCGCTTGCGGGTCGGCTTTGGCTTTAACGGTGGCTTCGAGCTGAACGACGGTTTTGCCCAAATAGTCGATCGCCTCTGTCATTTCTTGTTGGCTCGGCAGCGAATCGTCCCCGTTGCTCCAGCCTTGCAGTTTGGTGTCTAGGTCTTGGCGTGCAGCTTCGAGACGAGTTAGGAGGTCTTGACCTCGGGCGATCGCGGTTTCGAGGCTGTCGAGGTGAGTCCTGGCTGAGGGTGGAGCTGACTCGGCTGGGGGCGGCGTGGACTTGGCTGGAGTAGCCTCAACGGGGATGGCAATGTTCTCTGATTTAGCAGCCTGCGGCTCGTCCGTCGCGGTTGCGCTTGAGTCTGGGCTTGGCGCACCTTCGGGAATCGTCGCATCTGGCGATGCGGCTTGAATGTCAGGCGATTTTGGGGGTGCGGGTTTAGAGCTGCGAGTGCGGCTGCTAGTCGAAGACGATCGCCGTTTGGACTTGTTCGTTGAGCGTTTTGCCATGCCTGCAAAGCCTTGAGTTTCCGAGACAGCCGCGAGAAAGGACTTTGCTGCACATTGTAGACGGGGTCTTCAAGAGCGCGGTTATTGGCTGCGAGAATTCCGAGACGGCGCTCAATCCACCCGAGGCCCGGCTGCCGCGATCGCTGGAGGAACGCGATCGAACTGGGCGAAGTTAGCGGCAAAGCGACGGGCGAGGTCGCGGGCGCGATCGTCGTAAGCATCTTTGTCGTCCCAGGCTTGGCGCGGATCGAGCATGTCGGCAGGAATTTCCGGCACGGATTTGGGCACCAAGATGTTGAAGCGATCGTGCGGATGCAGCGGGACGCCGTCGAGCTGGCCGTCTAATGCAGCATTCACCATCGCGCGCGTGCGGGTGATGTCGATACGATGGCCGACCCCGTACGCTCCTCCCGTCCAGCCCGTGTTGACTAAGAACACTCGCGTGGTGGGGTGTTGCTCCAAACGGCGCGCCAACAGGTCGGCGTAGATCGCGGGCGATCGCGGGAAGAATCCTTGCCCGAAACACGCTGAAAACGTCGCCTCAGGAGCCGTGATGCCCCGTTCGGTTCCGGCTAGCTTACTGGTGTAGCCGGAAAGGAAATGATAGGCCGCTTGCTCGCGGGTGAGTTGGGAGATGGGCGGCAGCACGCCGAAGGCATCCGCCGTTAGCAACACCAGGGTTTTGGGATGGCCGCAAACCCCTGAAGGAGCGCAGTTCGGGATGTAGCGCAGCGGATAGGCCGCCCGCGTGTTTTCGGTCAGGTGGCTGTCGTTGTAATCGGGTTGGCGGGTTTCGGGCGCGATCGCCACATTCTCCAGCAGCGTCCCGAATCGAATCGCCGACCAAATTTGCGCTTCTTTAGTCGGATCGAGACGAATCGTTTTGGCGTAGCACCCGCCTTCAAAATTGAACACGCCATCTTCCGACCAGCCGTGCTCGTCATCCCCAATCAGAAAGCGCTGCGGATCCGCAGACAATGAGGTTTTGCCCGTGCCCGACAGACCGAAGAACATAGCCGAGCGACCGTGGCG